>CAZTGJ010000071.1:0-12754 GCA_964613025.1 uncultured Thermoplasmata archaeon
TTTCTGGGGAGAAAAATGCGCGGATTCAATTATTGCAAATCCCTACAAGCTAAACATTATCTAAAGTTGCTCGATTGATAGGATTCACAAATAATAGTATAAGTGGATTCCCTCGAGTCTTTTTTATTGAATTCACGAGCTGAACGTTTTGTTGCTGAACTTGTTGGATAACGGTATCAAGTATACTCATATGATTACTCCCTAACTTTCCAAATACTTATAATTTTTGTCATATATATCGACGTATTAGGAATTACTACTCATATAACTTGACTTCGTTTTGTTAATTCGATTATTTTTCCAAAGGGATTTTACTATAGCTCAGGCGATCTCTTTTTTCAGCATTTCAATGATCTCCACTGGTGTGGGGTCAATCTCGTTCATTACAGCCAGATAGACGCTGGCATAATCTCCGATAAAAATGAGACTGAGAATCTTCTCCAGGGGGGTCGTCCCCTCTGCAAATATCTCGATGAGCCTCCCCTTTCTCTTGAACAGGTGCGAGGTGAAATCCATTCTCTTGAGGATGGGGGATGGTTCATCCTCTGTCCTGAGAATGAGTGCGGCGGGTTTTGGTTTCATCTCACCCTGCCATCCCACGATCTCGTTGTGGTTCATCTCGGGATAGACACCTGACATAGCCATGATCTTCGCATTCTCGTTCAACTGGGTTCTCCAGCGATTGGCCACGGACCCGTATCGTTCCCAGATATAGACATGGGGCTGATGATTCCTGAGCTTGAGGGCGCACTGTTTTGCGATATTACGGGAAACGTTCATCTCCGGCGCAAGAAGTGTGCCGAGGCGTTTCATTGTTTTAACGGTCTGGGTGGGATCGAATGTCTCGATGAGACCTGCCCGCTCCAGGGTGATATATACTGAGAATAGCAGGTGGGGAAGGGCGGCTCTCGGGGGATATCCATCAGGGAGTTTGATCACAGGGATCTCACTTTTCCTTGACATCTCCTCCAGGGTACCCCCGGAGGTTATAGCAACCATAGGGATCTTTCTCTCAAGTCCTGCACTGAAGACGGAAAGCGCCTCCTCGGTGTTTCCGGAATAGCTCACCACGATAAGGAGTGTTGCGGCATCCACAAAAGCGGGAAGGCGGTAACTCTTGTTGAGGATTATAGGGATATGAAGCTTCTCTGAAAGAGCGTCATGGAGTATCTCACCGCAGATGCCAGAGCCGCCCATTCCGGAGATCATAACGTTTGAAATCATCTCCGGTTTCAGGTCCGGAAAGAAGAGCCTGATATCCAGATGTCGTGCATTCTGGACCGCATCCTTGATATCGGTGGGAAAGCGTCTGACCAATTCAATCATTCCGCCGCGGTCGTATTTTTTTATGTATTCGACATCATCGAGCATGGTTTCACGGGCACTGAAAGAAAGAGGTTGAATTTTATACTTTCGGGTAAATTGAATACATCTCATGGATATGAATTGAAAAATATGACCTCCTATGTGCAAACCTGAGAGCTGTGTTCCTGGGAAAAATTATTTAACAAAAGACCCACGAACCACCAGCATGAAAAACCGAAAGGGCCTCCAGGTCCTTATTTCTCTGATGCTGATCACAATGATGGTGGCGCTATCAGGATGTCTGGACTCTCCTGAACGGAGCGAATGGGCATTCGAGGAGACGCAGATCAAGGAGATGAACAAGCAGGGGTTCAAGGGTGAGGAGGTCAAGATCGGGATCGTCGACACCGGGTTGAATGTGGACCACCCCGATCTGAAGAACATGAATATCATTGCCTGGAATGATTTCATCAATGGCCAGACCGAACCCTACGACGACGCAGGTCACGGAACTCACGTTGGAGGATTGATAGGGGCGGATGGGGAGATGGATGGGGGAGCTCCAAAAGCTGACTTCATCATAGCCAAGGCACTGAACCAGTATGGAGAAGCGGATGACGGAGTGGTGGCAAATGCCATTGACTGGTGTGCCGATGAGGGTGCGGACATCATCTGCCTTTCCCTTGGGGGAAATGCCAGTATCCCGAGACTGGGCGAACAGTCGGGGATCGCGGCCAGACAGGCCATTAGCAGAGGGGTGATCATTGTGGCTGCCGCCGGAAACGACGGGGATGATTCGAATGATGAGGAAGTGAGCAGACCTGCGAATGTAGCCGATGTGATCGCAGTTGGCGCCGTGGACAAGGACCTCAAGATCGCCCCGTTCAGCAGCATGGGGGACAATGATGGGATCACTCCTCTGCCGTGGGATGACCGCTCCGACCCGGACAAGAAACCTGAAGTGGTGGCTCCGGGAGTGGAAATCCGTTCAACCTATCTCGAGAAGGGCTATGCGATCATGTCCGGAACATCCCAGGCCGTTCCCTTCGTTGTTGCCGGTATCGCACTCATGCTGGAGGAGCATCCCCAATACAACCGAACCGGTGATGAGGGCGGGGATTCCGATGCTGTCGAAAAAGTTAAAGAGGCAATCATGCAAGGAGCGTATGCACTGCCTGATCAGGAAGTACCCCACGATGATCACTATGGATACGGCCTTTTCAGGGCTGCCGACAGCTCGGCACAGTTGTGATATGATCGCGGAACCTGTTGTGTCATTGTGGTATTACGTGAATATCGGGCTATATGGTCAGTGAATTCAATCAATGAATTCGATGAATGAATGTGATAACTGTATATGATAATTGTATGGGATCTATGAAATGGAGGGCTATGATGCACCATCATGATTACCTGAGCTTCTCGACAAAGGAAGAAGTTGATATCAAGGACATTACCGATGGAGTTGTGGGAATTGTCGATCGATCCGGGATAAAAAACGGAACGGTCACGATCTTTGCTCCGGGAGCAACTGCAGCTATCTCCTGCATCGAGTACGAACCGGGATTGCTCCAGGATTTTCCTGATGCCCTGGAACGTCTTTTCCCCAAGAATATCGATTATGCTCATCATCTGCACTGGGATGATGGGAACGGACATTCCCATGTGAGGGCGACCATGATGGGTCCGAGCCTCACCGTGCCGGTGATCGATGGGAAGCTTCCCCTGGGGAGATGGCAGCAGATCATCTTCATCGATCTGGACAGGCCTGCACGTGACAGAAAGGTTGTGGTTCAGGTTCTTGGAGAATGACCCTGTATCTACTGCACATATAATCTCAAATAATACGGGGCACTACAACCATGATCGTCCGCTGCTACTATATCTGGCCGCGATTTCCATCCCTTTCTCTTTCCGGGAGCGTATGTGCCCTCAATTGTATTCACTGCGGCCGACATTATCTCTCCTGCATGACCCCGGCAACCACACCGGATGCGCTGTATTCGCTGGCATGTGAACTGGAAACGGGAGGTGCTCGGGGACTTCTCCTCAGTGGTGGATGTGATACCCGGGGCCGGATGCTCAACCTGCGGAAACTTCTTCCTGCGATCAAGCGGATCAAACGGGATACCGATCTCATTCTGAAACTGCATACAGGTCTCGTGGACAAGGAGCTTGCCGAGGGGATCGTGGAGGCGGAGGTGGATGTGGCATCCATGGAATTCGTGGGGGCCGATGAATCGGTGAGGGATGTATTCGGCCTTCCCTTTGGTATGGAGAGCTATCTGGACACCTTCCTCAATCTATCGGAAGCAGGAATGAAACATATTTCACCCCATATCGCGGTGGGCCTCCAGTTCGGGAAACTGCTGGGGGAATTCAATGCCCTGAACCTCATCAAGAAACACTTCCAACCCGAGAGCATTGCGATCATCGTCCTTAGGCCCACAAAGGGAACGCCCCTGGAGCACGTCGCTCCCCCCACCCCCCGGGAAGTCGGCAGGGTAACGGCTCATGCACGAAAACTCTTTCCAGGGAAAAAGATACTCCTGGGATCATTACGGCCCCGTCTCCGGGGAACACATAAGGGGGATACCACAGGAGCCGGAGATAGGGATATCGGTGAGATGGCGAGATCGGGTGTACCGGGCCATGAGGATCAACGTCTTGCACTGGAGCTGGCTGCTCTGAACAATGGAATGAATGCCATCGAGCTTCCCTCACCGGGATTCCTGAAGGTCCTCAGGCAGCGGGGGCATCGGATTATGAAGATCCATGGGTACGGGGTGCTTCCCAGGAAGTATGAAGAAAAAACGGGGTATGAATGGATCGACTAGGGATCAATCTCATCAGTTGTAATGGAAGAGCCTACCATCCGATCCTTTCCAGATAGGCAGTGACCTCCAGATTGAACGCCTCGGGCCGCTCGAGATGAGGAGTATGTCCCGATCCGGAGATGGTTACCAGTTCCGAGGAATTGATCTTCTCCACCAGGGTTCTTGCCTGCCTCATATGGATCATCCGATCGAGCTCTCCCTGAACCACGAGGGTGGGGATCCTGATGCTATCCAGATGTGGAAGAGCATTCCAACGCCTCATCGCCTTCACATATCTTGCAAGGGTCTTGGAGCAGGACCCGCAGGCGTATTCTGCTATGAGGGCACCGGCAGCCCCATCACTGTTCTCGTAGGCTATTCCCCACCGCTTCGCAAGAAACTTCCTGAGCCCGGGTGTCGTTCCGCACAGCAGGAAGGAGAACGCTGTCACAAGCTGGGTGAGGGGAAAATTCCTCACTCCGGGGGAGGTGTCCTCCAGGATCAGAGCATGTACAAAATCCGGAAAGGAAAGGGCGATCTCCTGAGCAACCATCCCTCCAAGGGAATGGCCCAGGATCGCTGCTTTATCGATCCCCAGGCCAAGAGCAAGCTGTACCACCTTTACGGCCTCACGATGGATCGAGTATTCGGGTGGTTCCGGGGAACTTCCCAGACCCTCCAGTTCCGGGATGATGAGGCGGTATTTTTTCAGTGGCTCAAGCTGGAAATCAAAATATCGATGATCTGCTCCCCACCCGTGGATCATAATAATCGGGGAACCGTCGGCATCTCCAGCTTCGCAGTAGTAGAGAGGCTGTGAATCGCTGCAGATTAACTGGTCCGGGTTGACCATGAGATTCTCAGAAAAGCTTATTGTTTAAAAAATCTCCGTTAATGAATTATTAGTGTGGGCTGACTGTAGAACAAGAGAAGCGGAATGTGGATAAGAAGGAGGGGGGGAGAGGGGAAGGGATAGCGAGGAAAAGGAATAGAAGGGATTGTGAGGAAAGAGGGGAGTGTAGAACAGGGGAGGGGGAAAAGGAATGTGGATAAGAAGGAGGAAAAGGAGTGCCGGGTCGCAGATGTAAGCCTCTTTCTGTTCTAGACGACATTTAACTAAGCGCCCTACCTTCCGGTACGGAGCGGATCATCCCGGACGTTTGGGCTTGCTCCCGTGAGGGTGGCCGTTTCATCAAATCCCGGAAGAACCTCACCCCCAAAGGGATCATCGTAACCTTCCGGACTGTGTCGTTTCTGCTCCATTGCCGTGACTCTCGCCACATCCGCTTGCACGGATTCACGCTGCTCCTGGAGAGAGGACTTTCCTCAGCGGTCAGAGACCACCGTCAATCGTCCACTGCCTCCCGGCGCATGAACTGGTTCGAGCGCGTACAAAAGGATTGTGCATCCTGCAGTCATGGGTCCTCCCGTTGCCCCCCCACCCCTCGCCCCTCCCCTAACATGGTAATCGTAATCTTGTCGTGAAAGACCCCTGGAAATTAATTTATAACAAAAACGCCTGCCAAAGCCTGTGCCACCGTGGCTCAGCCTGGTAGAGCGACTGATTCGTAATCAGTCGGTCGGGGGTTCGAATCCCCCCGGTGGCTCCATTGTTTCATTTCAAAGAAATAAACGTATGACGACACTGGCGAGAAAGTGTCAAATACAAGCCTGATAAAAATGGCACTTCTTTTGGATCATGTTAAGCTGCCTGATTCAATTTGGAAATCCCCAAGGGATTCCGTTTTGTAAGACCAGGGATCCTTGATTTCAAAGTAATGCACTATCCCCCATTATCGCCTATTCCGGGTGAGGCAGGAGCGTCAAAAAAGGATCTGACCGCTCACCTGGGTAACAAACAGATTATTTAAATATGAGTCATCATATCCAATCCCATGCATGGGATTTTCCTACCAAAAAAATTCTTTGTCACTTCGGGTTCCGGGGAGGATCACAATTCAGAGCTGAACGCATTCGATCGTGCCCTGCTCAGGGCCAAGATCACCCAATGCAACCTGGTGAACGTATCCTCCATCCTCCCACCTGATGCAGAGGAGATCGAACCCGTCTACATCACCCCGGGAACAATTACCTTCGCTGTCCTGGCCAGGATGTCAGGTTCCTCAGGGTATCGGATCAGTGCGGGGATCGGATGGGGACGGATCGAGAATAAATCGGGTGACAACTACGGAATCGTGGCAGAGGACCATGGAAACAGCTCGAAACGCTATACCGACAGGATCCTCCATGAGAAGCTCGAACAAATGGCGAAGATCAGGCGAATGAAGCTAACTGAGTGGAAAGTCAGGTCAGAGTCCATCGAAGTGAAGGGGAGGTTCGGATGTGTGGTGTCTACTCTTGTATATGTTCCGTGGGACCAGGCTGTGGGAGAGCGGGAGATCCAGTGAATGTGAATCATAGACTGGATTGTGATAGTTGCAATTTCAGACACGTATTTATCCCTTTTCTCATCTTCTTCTGGACGTTCTGAAGGTTCAGTGTCCTTTGTTTCCTGCCCAGAACCCTTCCCATCCTCTTCAGCATCACTTCCTGTCATGGGCTGATCATTTCGTTTCCGCGATAATCCATATACCAACACCAACGAACCAATCAATACCGGGGGGGAAGGAGGGGGGAGGCGCATGTCTTTTTGTTCTACATGTCAATGATTCATGTGGAAATAAGGACAGATTTGGGAATGATTTTGGAATCAGTTCGGAAAGAATGCGGAAAATGAATATTATCATCTCCCGACATGGTAGGGTCAGATACAACACTGGAGGTATCACACATGGCTAATAAACTACTCTTTGGAGCAGCAGTATTCGGACTTGCGGTCCTTGCGATCGCTTTGCTTGCACCGGCCGTCATGGCCGGAAATGGAAACGGAACCCCAACCGGAAGCGGTATGAACTTCCTCGATGGAGACGAAGACGGTGTTTGCGATAACTTCGTTGATGAGGATGGCGATGGGATAAATGACAATTTCCTTGACGAAGACGGAGACGGTGTCTGCGATAACTTTGTCGATGAGGATGGCGATGGGATAAACGATGACGCCCAGGGCCACGCCCGCGACGATGACGGAGATGGAATCCCGAATGGTCAGGATGACGACTACGAGAAACCTGAAGATGGGAATGGTCGCCAGCAGGGCAAAGCCAACGGAAACCAAGGGGGCAACAAAGGCAGCGGTTCCAGCAATGGATCCGGCAGCCGGAGCAGAGATGGCAGTTGTGATGCATAAGACGTCATTGGCGACGTCATTAGCGACTGTCATGTACGCACCCATACCACATGATATATTGTCACATGCCAACCCATAAGGTATGAGATACCATATCATTAATGTCGAGACGCTGCGTTGGATTGATCGGAATACGATCTGATCTCTTTCCGGTGCAGTGTCTCGCTTCTTTTTCTATTTTCAATCATACTATTTTCTTAGCATTATTTTACTCTATCAGGAAACAGAGGAGCCACTCTGTATGTGGGTGACTTTACTCAGTCCGCGGGAAACGGTACTCTTGAGGCCTCTTTCTATAATTCAGGAAACCTTGGATATTGCAACCGGACCTCGCACACATGGTCACTCCCCCCCCAAACGCTCCCCCCACTCCCATTTTTATTATTTTATGCATCTGACTGATTCCGAACAACTAACGTGGGATGAAAGGAAAAAAGAACAATAATTTATTAAAGCAAAACATGAAATGATTTACGAAATGAACAGTAATACCAATGGCAAGCCGAGGAATCTTCATTGTTCGTCGGGGGCAATTCAGGGATGAAAGCCTTTCAAAGATTGCTCTGGTGGATACTCGCGGGGAGCAAGGGAGGGTTAAACAGGACACGGATCATGGAGACCCTTCATGAAATCCCAATGAACATGAACCAGCTATCGAATAATCTCGATGTCGATTACACAACCGCCCGTCATCATATCAAGGTTCTCATGAAGAACAACCTGGTGGTAACCACGGGAAAAGGATACGGCGCACTCTATTTTACTTCAGAACTTCTTGAGGAAAATTGGGAGAGTTACCTGGAGATTTCGGAGAGAATTAGGAAAAAGCATAAATCTGCCGGAAAAGGAGGTAAGTATTAATGAGCGATACATCCATAGATACCGAACCTTTGAAAAATGAGGATATCAGGAAACTCCTCCTTGTAATTCTTATACCGGTCATTGCAATGATCATCGGATATTTCATATCGGTTGTCATATTATCCGATCCCTCAACTCCCGGCCATGGAAAAGGATCCGGATCTGGATCAAATTCATCATCTTACAATTCCCTGAAGACCGCCATCCTCTTCGGAAACATGGGAATTCTTCTTTTTATTATCTACCGCTATTATGAGGTTTTCAAGGACACCTCCGCTTCATTTGCCGCGGGACTCATCATGGTATTTACTGTATTTTTCATCCAGAACGCCCTTGCCCTTCCCTTCATCATTCAGGAATTCGGTTATTCGGGACAGGGATTGGGTCCGTTCTGGGTCTACCCGGAGATTCTGGAACTCATCGCGCTCATGATCTTTTCATACATCTCGGAATGAACCCGGGAAGAATCTATGTAAAATATGAATAGAGTGCAGTTGGAATTTGATTACAATGATGGAAGTAATCCTCAGAATTAAGATGCCTGATAATTGGGTTAAAGAGGTAAGCAGTAATTTCCCTCTCTCGATACGATTCATCGACTGTAAGCCGTTTGGGGAGGATGGAGGACGCGGGTTGATTGAAATTGATAGTACCGATATAAAAGTCAACGATGTTATCGAGGAAATTCAAAATCACCCTGGTGTGTGCAGTTTAGACATCACCCGATTTAAGGATGGAAGTATCCTTGGTACGGTTGTAACAGCAAAGTGTGTTGCCTGCAAGATGCTGACGGGTTCTGAGTGCTTTCTCACATCTGCAATGAGTGTCGGTGATGGTTTTGTGGAATGGCAGCTCATCACGGGGAGTGAAGGGTCATTGGCAGATCTTATCGATAAACTTCAGACTGTTGGATGTGAAATTGAACTTAAAAGTACAAAAAATCTGAGCAAGAAACTCATGCTTACACAAAGACAAGGGGAAATTGTCCAGGCTGCTTTCGAGATGGGGTATTATGACCATCCAAAGAAGATCACCATCAAGGATATTGCAGAGTGCTATAGTATATCAACATCTACATTAGCAGAGATTCTTCAAAGGGGTGAGAGAAAAATCATTTCTGAACACTTTCGCGATACATTATCTTTTTCAACATAAGTACAGTACAAGAGGTGAAAAAATGCCACGTGAACAAAGTTTTGATCAGGGAAAAGGAAGAGGAATGAAAGGTGGGTTTGGTTTAGGTCCTGGTGGGGACTGTATTTGCCCAAGCTGCGGGTATAAAGTCCCACACAAGAAAGGGGTTCCTTGCAATGATACGCACTGTCCACACTGTGATGCAATATTGGAACGGCATGAAACGATTCCCGAGAATGCTGGTAAGAAAGAGTAGTTTTTTCAGAAAACTCCGGATAATATCCGGCATTTAAAAACAAATTTTCCTCAAACGTGACAGTGTGCACTGTGCAAGGAAATGGATTGATATTCCGGCAAGGATTGTATAGGATCATAGAGGAGGTGGAAAACGGGAGTGATTGAGGCGAAGTCGAGCCATAAATGAAAAAGTTATTATGGAAAACAGATACCGCACCTAAGTAATTGTGGAAGGAGAATGAAGAACTGATCTGAAAAAAACTGCCGCCAACGAAACGTAACGAAACGTAAGGAAACGGCTTGGGGGGGAACGGGGCGAGGGGGGGAAGTACCGGGGAAAAAAAGGTGCTATGGCATACCGTCTTTGAGCACCTTGAAAATTTTGAACGGAAGGATACCGCGGTTCACCGGGGTAACTTCGAGCATTCGGATATCGTCTCTGCGTCTGATATCCTGGAGAAGAGAACTTCGGGATTTCCGGTAGATGGTCATGATGATTGGTTTACTGGACTTCAGGGTGTTGAGCACAGCTTTATTGAAATACTCGCTTTTGAGCTGAATCCTGCCGATCTCATCGATTATCACGAGGTCCGAATGGTAGACAGCCCGTTTGATGGCATTCACGGAAAAGAGACCAAGGGTGTCCAGATCGATACCGAACTCGTTTATCCTGGCCCTGGAGGTGATATTGGTGCTGGCGATGACCGCCTCCTCCTTGGTCATATAGTCGACCATCTTGAAACCGGTGACCTTCTCATCCTCGAAAATGGGTTCTGTGATCACACCTCCCACTTTGACCTTCTCCGCTTCCAGCATGCTAACGAGTGTTAGAAGAAGATCGGTTCTCCCTGTACCTGGTAATCCCGTAATTCCAATTTTAATTCCGCCGGCCATGAGTGGTCACCTGATGATCCTTGGTGTGTCGTGTTCCACGGTTCTGATAGGGGTTTACAATATTTTAATATTTCCCTGTGAGTTGCTCCGAAGGATCATTCAAGGGCTTCAAGGGTGAGCTCGAAATAGAGTGTCTTGCCATAGAGTGCATGGCCTTCCTGGGTATATCCCTGATCCGGTGGAACGATAATGATCTTGGTCTGACCCACCTTCATTCCCAGTACCCCGGCATCGAATCCAGGAATTACCTGTCCATCATCAGCAGTGAAATCAAACTGTGTGTAGCTGCCTCGCACCTGGAAGTCATCGGTCTTGGGTACATTGCTGTTCGCAACGGATTCCACAGAGGTGTCAAAGATCCTTCCGTCCTCAAGGTAGCCTACATAATTGGTGAATAGGTGATCTCCACTCTTGACGGTTATATTGGAAGTCTCCGGCTCTGGCTTCACTTCCACTTCGGCCACTGATGATTTCCCTGAAAATGTTGTTGATGTGGCGGTGACCTCGAAATTGAAACTACCGCTCTCGACCCCATCCAATCCCTTGACGGTAAGGAACTGGATTCCCCGGCTTTCCTTTCCGATCCTCAGGAAGGGTTGATCCAGATAGGCCAGCCAGCCTGCAGGTTTATTGGTAATCTCCAGTTTGATGAAGTTTGTCGTGTCAGTTTTTGCCGAGTTCTCAACAACAAAGACGAACTGAGCTGTGCTGTTGGGAGCAATATTGTGAATGCGATTATAGCAATTAATGGTAACGGTGTCAACATCATCCACCTCATCATTCTCTTCCTTCAGAACATTGATATAGAGGGTGACGATGACCGCTACGATGAGGATCATGACCACGCTCAGGAATAGATAGAATCGAGTATAATCTATGGTCCTCCGTCCCTCCCAGGATCCGAAGGATGCTGACCTGCGCTGTCGTGCTGTGTTTCTGGAAGCTGTCATGTCATTTCACCTATGAAAATTTGTGAATGAAATCGTGATTTGAATTCATATTTGTATTATGATTGAATCCATATTTGTGTTATGATTGAATTCATCTAACGATTAATTTAAGGCTGGTAGTGAATAGATTCCCTATTTAAAACTTCAGGTCCATTTCTGGTTATCCTATTCCATCTCCTCGGGTTCGGGCATCTTCATGACCACGACATTCTTCACTGCCTGAATACCGGTAAAGGGAAGCACCAATCTTCCTGCAGGATCGGTCTTGTAATTCTTAGGATCGATCTGGTCTGAAACTTTTGCTAAGACATATTCCAGTTTACCGGTCCTGGTGTCTACCACCACATTGTCGATTACACCGACCAGTACTCCGTCGGTGCTCATGATAGGTTTGCCGATGAATTTGTTGATCCTAATTGTGGACATGAGAATCCCTCTTTCCAAATCAGGGTGTTATCTCCCTGGATGGTCTACGATGAGGTAGTCGATATTATTTGCCATATATATGCTTTGCTTTCCTCAGGGAATCCTGATCCGCAATTCACCTATGGCTCATTTTCGAATTTGTCGTCTCGTTCCTTCTCGAATTCTTCCCCGAAAAAATACTCAAAACTACAGAACTGATCGTACTCCTTTTCAAACTCTCCGAGAACTGATCGTATCAGTTCCCCGGGTTTCGGCGGCGTGGGGGTGAGTCCCTTGAGAGAAACACCCACATCAGGAGGATCATTGAGCACATTAATCCCAACTCCCACAAGGATGTAGCGGATCCGATCCTTATGGATCCTGTTCTCACAAAGGATACCGCACAGTTTTTTATTTCCCACCATCACATCATTTGGAAGCTTGATCGCTGCTGAGATGTCGTACGTACTCACCGCCCGGTGGACTGCGAATCCCATGAGCAAGGGGAGAAGAATGGATTTCTGGGGTGATACGTCCGGTCTGAGAATGAGTGTGAACCAGAGCCCCCCCCTTCCCGAGAACCAGTGATCCCCCTTCCTCCCCCTCCCTGCGGTCTGGATTTCTGCCGCGATAACCGTCCCTTCGGGTGCTCCCTCCTCCGCTCGTGTGCGGGCCAGTAGGTTGGTGGAATCCACGGTATCAAAATTGCTGATAGAGATGTTCATTGCGATAATGAGGATGTGATGCGGATATTTATACTATCCACTTGGAAAGGATGGAAAAAGGTGGGTGGGGGTCGGGGTGTGGGAGATGGGTGGATAAGTGGAAACGATGAGCCGACCGATGACCTAGTTCATGTTTCGCACCCCTGATAAATGTTAATATTCATTATCCCCAGTTACCAA
>CAZTGJ010000072.1:0-6843 GCA_964613025.1 uncultured Thermoplasmata archaeon
GATTGTATCCATATTCAATAATATTTTACCGTTAAATTCCTTACGACTCCGCGAACATCCGTAGCATCCGCGTAATCCACGTGCCAAGTCGATTCCGTTCAACAAAACCCTACTTCAGGTTCTCGGGGTTCAATCCTTTAAGCTCCTCGGGAACGAACATACCGTCCTTCCTAATGAGCTGATCATCAAACCAGATTTCACCGCCGCCGTACTCAGGCGTCTGGATCATCACCATGTCCCAATGAACCTGGGAGCGGTTCCCGTTGAATGCCTCATCATATGAATTGCCTGGGGTGAAGTGGAAGGATCCCATGATCTTCTCGTCAAAGAGAATATCTTTCATGGCGTTCTTGATGTAGGGATTCAGGCCGATGGCGAACTCTCCCACATACCGTGCTCCCTCATCCGAATCCAGGATGACATTGAGCTTCTCGGTATCGCTTCCGGTTGCCTTGATTATCTTTCCCTTCTCGAATTCCAGAGCAATGTTCTCGAATGGGGTTCCGGAATTAATGGTCGGTGTGTTGAATGCAATGACACCGTTCACGGATTCCTTCACCGGGGCAGTGAACAGTTCGCCGTCAGGGATGTTCATCTCGCCGGCACACTTCACAGCCGGTATCCCCTTGATAGAGAACTTCAGATCGGTTCCCGGCCCGGTGATATGTACCCGGTCTGTTCTCTCCATGAGCTCCTTCAATGGATCCATGGCCTTGTTCATTTTCGCATAGTCCAGTGTGCACACATCGAAATAGAAATCCTCGAATGCCTCGGTGGACATCTGGGCGAGCTGGGCCATGGACGGGGTGGGATATCGAAGGACCACCCACTTCGTATTCGGGACACGCTCCTTGATGTGGACAGGCTGCCACCAGTGCTCACGATAAAACTTGAGCCCATCGTCAGGAACATCCGATAGCTCATTGCTGTTCAATGAACCCCTGACACCGATATAAGCATCCATCTCCTTCATGCGGGAAAGCTCCAACTCCCCGGCGAGCTTCATACTCTCCTTATCTTCGATGGAGTAGAGGTCTCTCAACAAACTGTTCTGTTTGATGCTGATAAACGGATGGGCGCCGATCTTGTGTGCCTCCCGGAGGATGGCAGACGGGAGTTCGGCTGGAACGTCAAAAGCCTCGATGAGCACCTTCTCACCTTTCTGGAGCCGTGTTGAATGATGGATAAGAACTTCAGCTAGTTTTTGTAATCTCGGATCTTTCATGGTATAACCTCTTTCATGGAATGGTAGCTAAAAGCGATATTCAAATACTATAAAAATGTCATGGTAATCACTTACTCGATGAGCGAGCGAATTGAAAAAATCAATCACTCATTCGAATTGAGAAGTAATGAGAACGAAGATCATCACTTTTTTGAGGAAGGGACATCACTTTGAATGAGCATCACTTCTTTGAGTTCTTACTTTTAATGGTGAGAGACCCTTTGAGCCAGGGGTAATCCTTTGTGATCTCCTCGATGATGTTCTCCTTGCTCAGATCGGATTCCTCATACTGCTCGATCATTTTCTTTGTCCTTTCGAGCCAGGTCACCATACCACCGCGGATCACATCGGACGGGCTGTAATGATTCCTCTTACAGAATCGGAAAAAGTCTGTGGCGGTCTCCGTAAAATCCTGGGTTACGGTGATATGAATCTGATCGCCTGCTTTGTATGGTCTATCCTCGTCCATTGTTTTCGGTCGGCGGCCCATTATTATTTCCTCCAAATTGTCAATTCTATAATCGGACTTCGTTGCCCATATAAATATTTTCCTTACATATTCAGTTATTTTTCTTTCTTTCTTTCTTTGTGATGGATGATGTACCGGACGACTCCATGGAGTGGGGGGCAGGGAAAGTGGATAGGGTGGAAGAATCGGGGGAGTGAGGAAAGGGAGGGAAGTGGTTATGGTGGAAAATGGGGAGGGGGGAGGGGTGGGGAAGAGGGGGAGAAGTGGACATCACGTGAAAAGGGGTTAAATACTCAGGACTTTCGGAGCGTAACTGCAATAACAACGGCTCCCAGGATGACCAAAGCAGCTATGATGCCTACAATCTCAATCGGGAAATGCGAATTCTTTGATTCCTGTACCACAATAACTGAGATAGTGGTAGAGTTGGAAAGACCGTAATCATCCACTACCGTAACGGTGATGTTTTGAGGACCAGTAATTTGGAAGGTGAGGTCGATATAGGGAGTGGAAATATTCTTCTGGTCTCCTCCCGGGAGGGTCACGAGATAGTGAGAGATGCCTCCATCACGATCCGAGGCATTCCATTCGATCCGGATTGGTTTGCCCTGAATAGCAATAACATCCTCTGCTGTGATATCAGGTGGCAGGTCCTGTACATATATCCGTTTTTCCTGTGAACCAGTGAGTCCCTCATCGTCGGTAACTGTGAGAATGACAGAGTGATATCCGTAGGTTGTGAAGGTATAACTGATCTGGGATACCGAATGACTGATCCCCTCGATCTGCCATCGTGAGCTGGTGATCTGCCCGTTGTCGCTTGATCTGGATATGAAGAAGATCATCTGATGAGAGGACACATTGTTGGGGAGGAAGATGATTTCTGCCTGTGGTGGTTCGTTCGAAATTTGTATTGTCAGGTTTCGTTCGGTCTCACCCTGGTGATGATCCTCAAGACGGATGGAGAGAACATAGGTTCCTGAGTGAAGATAAGTGTGTGATATGGAATCGTTTGAAAGTTCCGAAAATTGCCCGATGAACATGATGCCATCTCCGAAATCAATGGAGATATTCCCAATGCTCCCATCCGGATCAGAGGACCCGCTGAGATTCAGGATCAACGGGATATGGGAAAGGAAGGATGTGGTGGGAATCTCTGCCTCCGAATAATCAACTCCCTGGTACGTGATACTGAACTCGGGTTCCGGGGGGCGGTTCCCGATGATGATCTCCCTGGAAAGAGATGAGGATTCGTTCATATCATCCCACACTGTCAGTGTGATGATGTGCCTCCCGGGAGACGAATAGAATGTCTTCTTTATGGCATTGGAGGAAACGGTTCCGCCCCCGAAATCCCAGTAGTAGGTCAGTGGAGTGGAATCGTTATCACTGGACTGCCGGGCATCGAAAGTGATATCTTCGAAAGTGAGCCAGTGGCCCTGAGGAATGTCGAATCGGGCAACGGGGGGGGTATTCTCTACGAAAACGGTGATGGAAGCCTGAGTTTCCGCCTCGTTATCATCTGTGACGGTGAGAATAACGGTATAGTTTTTCCTCATGGGGAATGTGTAATTCATCTCAGGGTCTGAGAATTGGAATCCGTCCACTGACCATCGATACCGGGTGATGGTGCCGTCGATATCATAGCTGGAGGATCCGTTGAAGGATAACGGAATTCCCACACGGGTTGTCCTGTTTTTGCCTATGACGGCCATCGGGGGAGCGTTGACCCTAATCTGGAAGATGATCTCGTTATTGGATTCGTTCGTTTCCCGGATGATGTCGTGCGGATCGACAATGATACGGACATCATGGAGACCGGCTGGGAGGGAAAGGAGGGAAAAGGTGCAGGAGTTATTCTCCTGTCCTCCCACGTCCAGTTTCCGGGCCTGGACAAAGGATCCCTGGATGAATAGGGATATATTCACATCACCGGCAAATGATTCACCGGCATTGTTCAGGGTCAGGTTTATCTCGAAATCCGTATCTTCCTGGGGGACAGCGGGAAGGGGGAAGGGGGTCTGGGGAATGAGATCAGGAGGAGAAAGGACCTCAACAGGCATCGAAAAATGATTATTGTCAGACTGGCGTTCGAAGCCGGTATGATTGATCGTGAACTCCAGATTGTAGGTATCGGCCTCCGGGGCGGTCCACGGAAGGGAAATCATCAGGGATTCACCAGGGAAAAGGGGAGCTCCGGGCAGGGTGAAATTCCAAAACTCTGTGTCATTTGAGTCGTTTGATACGGAGATATCGATCGTCCACGAACCCGATAACGACCCTCCGGTGTTGAGGATGGTGACATAAATTGTGCGATTCATGGAATTCGATGGATCCTGCTCTACAAGGATAGTGCTTTGGGAGATCTCAAGATCGGGAAGAAGGGAGAAGGGGGCGAGTTTGGGTACCCCCACGACAACGTCCATCCAGGAAAGTTTGATGGAGGCAGCATAGTAGCTCTCTGCAAGGTTCCAGCCTTTGGTATAGCTGTCGAAGAGGATGTTCGGGTGAGCTACTGCACTGAGGTAGGGCTCATAGACGTATCCCTTGATACCGGTGACCCCGGATCGAATGACATCGGCAATGAGACTTTGACCGTAATTGGTGGGAGGCGTATAAGTGGGGTAGATGAATGACCTGCTCCCAGTTGATACGAAGGTCTCTGCAAGGGAACCATTGAGGTAGGAGTTGTTGGGAACGATCTCCACCAGTTGGATATCATCCAGGTATGCGGTCCCTTCTGCTTCACTGAATATGGCCCCGAAGAGCACATACTCCGTTCCCTCGACCGGTTCGATGTGGCACATCCCCATTGTTGTCCACGCAGAGGTGGTGCCACTTTGATATGCGCCCTTCACTTCCCCGAGCAGGGTGTCGGTTGCATCGAAATGCCTGATGACGAGCTGTACCCCTCCCGAGCCGCTGACACCGGTGGTGTTCGTGTAGCCCCTGAGATAATAGCGCCATCCGGGTTCCGGGGTGAATCGCTGGAGAAGGGTTGATTCGCCGGTAGTGGAGTTTCTGATGATTCGAACCGACCATCCGCCGCTCCGCTTGTCCTCGTTGGTCCTGGTCATCTCCCCTCCCCCCCCCTCCTGGTAGCTCCAGTCGTTGGGTTCGTCGTCTCCGTTGCTGTCTGATTCCATCCCTGTGTTCTTCCCGTGGCCAATGAAATCATAGTGGTCGTTGCTCCCCCATGACGCATACATGGAAATGTTCTCCCGGTGGCGAACGAAGGTATTCGTTTCATCCAGCATGACGTCAAACCCCTTGGGCTCCAGCAGTTCTGCCGCATCCCTCATCCAGTCATTCCCGACCTGATGGCCTCCACCGTCAAATGCGGGGTCCACATCCAGTATGATCAGTCCGTGGAGAAGCTCCTGCATCCCGTCCATGGTAAAGGCACCAATGCCCTTATCGATCAGTCCCTTGGCATCCTCTGTGGTGTAGCCGGTCAGTCTGGTAACGAGATAGATATCATATGAGGCTCGGGAGAACTGCTCATTCTGATCATGGTATGGATTATACCGATAATCATCCCTGCCAATGTCGCTGGCATACTGGCCCAGGATAAGGGTCAGTTCACTGTCAAATGACGCATTCCCGCTTCCCGACACCCGCAAGGGAACCCCCTTGGTTGTGACAAGATAATTGATCTCATCCTCGAGGCTGCTGTTGAAGAGGAAATCCTCGATCTGTCCTCTGACATCGTCGAACTCCTCCCTGGTTATGGTCTCCTTGGCAGGTGCATCCACGTACAGGACATGCGAGTCAAAGAACTGAAGAAAGTGGTTCCCGATATCCTTGGAATCAGCAGAGTTGTTGTTCATGATAAGCAGGACGTCAGAATAATCCTCAGAACCCCAGATGGTGAGATTCATCGACTCATTTCCCGAGGAGGAACCTGAGTTGTAGATGAAGAGCTGGTTCTGTCCGATCGTGGGAGAAAAGGAGAACGAGAAGGTCTCCTCCTGATCCTTAACCAGTGTGAGGTTCTCGTCTGCAAGCACCATTCCTCCGAGATCGTACCTCCCCTTGAATACACGAACACGGAGCTCCTCGCTGGTGTCAGAAGTGACCGAGAGATTGATGGTGAGGTTCTTTCCCCGGGTCCCTTCCTCGGGATCCATTGAAACCTCGATACCCTCGGCTGAAAGGGAAAGTGTATGAATCGAAAGAATGAGGGCGGATAGGAAGATGACAATTGAAATGAAAAGAAGGATGAAGGCAAGAAAGGACTTCATGGGGTGGAAAAATGGAAGATGCTATAAATACTTACCTGCTGAATCACCTAGCCGGTGATCCCACCCTGAATGCATTGATAATGTATTGGAATAATAAAACGTTAATGGGTGCCACTGTAATTGTCAGTGTCCAAATAAATTTTCCCATCAACGTCTTTTTCTGGTCGGGAAAATTGCTCCGATCGCCATGCCACCGATGACCGACACAACGAGGATTACCTCAAATCCAGGGATGAACCCTCCCTCATCATCATCCTCATTGTATACAGTCAGATTCCAATAAAGTTCATTCGAATAATCGATACCATCGTACGCTCTGACCTTCAGACCGACATGCCCGTCATCCACCTGGGTACTGTCCCAGACGAATTCCCAGATGTAAATCCCGGATTGGATCCCGGTGACTTCGATCCATTCTCCGCCATCGATCGATATCTCAACCTTGGTAATGGTCCCATCCTCATCGCTTGCATTTCCAGTGATGGTAACAGATTCCCAGACCTCGGCTCCGTTCTTGGGGGAGACGATATTGACCACCGGCTTTATATTCATGACAACAACATTCTGAACGTCGATGATGACAGTCACGACATCCGAAGATTCGATATTATCGAATGCTCGAACATTGATGATATGGTTTCCGTTGGTCAGAAGGGTGGTATCGATCTGGTAGCTCCATGAGGTTGTTCCCGAGGCATCTTCCCAGGAACCACCATCAACCTGGACCTCCACCTTCTGAAGAGTCTCATCCCCGTCCACATCTGTGGATGTTCCCGCAATGGTTATGGTTCCGTTCACCACATCATTGGTGGAATGGGAGGTAATGGATAACGTGGGTTTGGAGTTCACAGGGATATTCTGCACATCAAGGTTGAGAAGCTTGATTGTGGAATAGATCGATCCGT
>CAZTGJ010000072.1:6943-12703 GCA_964613025.1 uncultured Thermoplasmata archaeon
TCCCGTTTGACAGGATGGTTGAGTTCCAGTCGAGGCTCCAGTCAGCGGTCCCGGTGACTGGGGTCCACGCGCCGTCATCGACGGATACGCTGACCTGCTGCAGGGTTTCGTCCCCATCGGGATCCGAGGCGGTTCCGGAAATACTAATGGTTCCGTTCACAATATCATTTGAGGAATGGGAGGTGATCAGGAGGGTGGGTTCGGTGTTCGGCGGGATATTCTGCACATCAAGGTTGAGAAGCTTGATTGTGGAATAGATCGATCCGTCATAGGCTCTGAATCTGAGAGCGTGAATCCCGTTTGACAGGATGGTTGAGTTCCAGTCGAGGCTCCAGTCAGCGGTCCCGGTAACTAGGGTCCACGCGCCGTCATCGACGGATACGCTGACCTGCTGCAGGGTTCCGTCCCCATCCGGATCCGACGCGGTTCCCTGAATAAGTACAGATCCAGAAACCACGGTATTGTTCATTGTATCCGGTATCACAATGGTTGGTGGATCGTTCGATGGAATGTCCCCCAGTGGCGCAAAGATGCTGAACTCCGTGAGATTGGCGTACACTGTATTCTTTGATGCATCGACTTCGCTGTCCTCCACCTCGCTCCACTCCCCCCTGCTGTCCTCATCGTATCGATAGAGTTTCAGTGTAACCTCGTCCACATTTCCGAGATCACTTTCATTATAATGGAACGTGATGTTCAGCCAGGAGCTTCCAGTGAGGCCTTTCGCATCGAGGTATCTCCCAATATCACCCAGACCGTCAGGATTCGAGGGAGCTTCCTCCACTCCGCTGAGATTGATCCCATGATCCAGTTCAAAGGAAAATGCGGTTGGATAGCTGCTGAAAGTCACATTTTGTCCTGTCACATTGTGGGAATCCTTGTCCGCATGAAGGTATACAACCTCATTGTCACCCCGCTTCTGGCTGCTCCCTGATACCGAGCTGTCTTCCACCCTCACAATGGAGGCCTGGACAAATATGATCAGATCGGTGCGGGAAGACGAGATGTCAGATCGCTTGAACAATATCTTCGATGAATCCTTAACCAGAATTTCATGGAGAAGGTTATCAGAAATGATGAGGGAGTGTGTCTCGATTCTGTCGGCTCTGAGGAATTCCAGACCGATACCATCATTATTCGATATCTCCGATCTTTCGACCTTGCCGAGGAGTGAGTCGATGATGGATATTCCAGAGGCGGCATTATTTTTCAGGAGCGAATCAATAATCCCAAGGTTCTGGCAATCCTGTGTTGTAATTCCGCTATTGCTATTTCCCGACGCTTCGGTTTTCTTGATCAGGGAATCGAAAATGTTCTTCGCTTCAATGCCGTTTCCCGTATTGGATTTTGCCTGTGTATTGTTCACTTCTCCATTCTTTGAATTGTTGATCGTTACTCCGTTCCCATTGTTGCCGTTAAATGATGAAAGATCTATGTTAAACATATCCAGAAGTTCGAAGAATCCGCCTTCCTGGCCATTACCGGTAAATTGACTGTTGATAAGGGACAGGCCATACAGATCATACCCAAAGATTCCCTGCCAGAAATTGTCATTGCCAGTTGAATCAGTGATTGTTGAATCTGAACAGTAGGCGAGATAGAATCCACCCCAGATGTTTTCCGTGGATTCACATCGAACCAGATTTCCCTTGTACACCATGTCAAACGAAAACCCATCATATCCGTTGCCTGAAGCCTTGCCATCGTATACATTCAGTTTCTCACAATCAGTGGCAATCATTCCCCCCAGATCATTATCATTCAGAACGATGTCCCAGGAACTGATGTCGTTGCTCTTTTCCAGCGATGCACCGTTCCCTTTGTTCCTGCTGGCCTGCACATTTTTCAGAGAGAGGAAATCTATATCCAGACCCTTGAAACCATCCCCTTTGTTTTCAATTAGCTTCACTTCGAGGAGTACCTGATTTTTTGATGGATCGATGAAGACTCCATTCAATTCATTCTTTGAAGCATTACTGTAACTTATGCTGTCATGCTTGGAATCCCTGATGAAGATCCCATTGCCCTTGTTCGAGATGGAACTACAACTCACAATGGTGCAGTAATCAGATGATTTCAGATAGATCCCATCTTCCCCGCTGTTCTCAATCGTGGAATTGTCAATGGTTACGTTTGCAGTTGAATCAGCGTGGATACCATAGTCATCGCTTGATGAAATTGCGCAGAATGCTATGGTAACGTTTTCCCCTGCGATTAATATGCCAGTGGTACCGCCTGTGATGCTGAATCCGCTCAGGTTGGTCCATCCAGCAGTTATGTTCACAACGTGTCCGGCTTCAGTGCCATCAATGATGGTATCAGTACTGCCATTTCCAATAATGCTGAGGGATTTGTCAACGACCACGTTCTCTGAGTAGGTCCCACTGTCCACTTCAATTGTGTGCCCGTCCTTTGTTTCCGGATCATCGATAGCATCCTGAATGGTTGAAAAATCCTCACCGGAATCGATATTATGAACGCTTGGTCCTCGCTCGGTCCCCATTGGTGCAAAAATACTGAAATCTGAAATATTGGCATACACATAATTCCCGGTGGTGTTCACCCCGCTTCCCTCTACCTCTTCCCACGTCCCCCTGGTTTCCTCGTCGTAGCGGTAGAGTTTCAGTGTCGTCTCGTCGATATTTCCGAGATCGCTGTCATTGTAATGTACCTTGATATCAAGCCAGGAGCTGGGCGAAAGGGCCGTTGCATTCACATACTTGCTGATATTCATGAGATCCGTGGGGTCGGAGGGGGCTTCGTGAACGCCGGTAAGGTTGACTCCGTTTCCACATGTGAAGGAGATGTTGGTGGGATAGCTCCGGAACTGGAGATTGATAGCCCCGAGTTTGATGGTATCCGTATCGGTTGAGATGTAGACTTTATGACGGATTTCCGTTGAGGGACCCGTTTTAAGATGGGTGGTTGTAATTTCGATCTCTGAACACTTTTCGAATATAAGGCCCCCCACATAAGAATCCGGATCAGAGGGGTCCAGGTATATTTCAATGCGTGAAATCGTGATCTTCGTGGCTTCTTTAAAATAGGCATCCATGATCTCATTGGATTTGATTTCCGTGTCCTCTATCTTGGTGTCGATGGACTTGAAATCAAAGATACCTTTGTCACCGTTCTTTTTGATTTCATTAATGTGGGACCAAAATTCTTTGGATACCTCCAGGTGGATTCCGGCTAATCCATTGCCCGTCATCTCACTGTTCTTGACCGTATTGCGTTCACCATTCACATCACGGATTCCATCCTGATTATTATTCCTGATTTTACTATCCTCGATAGTGTTATCGTCTGAATCAAAGAGTGAGACTCCGCGTCGACCATTGTCGAAACTGTCGAGATATTCGAATCGTCCGTTGAGCAGATGATCAGCTACGAGACCATCTATCAAATTCTGCCAGAGCTTCACCTCATCCACCTTGACCTTGTCTGAACGGCTGATATTGAGACCATCCCCTCCATTGGTGCTGAAATTTCCGTTTGTGATATTGATCTCGGTACAGGAGTCGATCATGACTCCAATAGCCCCATTATCAATTGATTCGACATTGTTGAATTCTAACTTCTCGCTATTCCATAGGTTAAAGCCATTCCAGAAGTTCTCCCTCGATTCTGAATTCTTGACGTAACCACCATTGACCCCATAAACGAACATTCCACCATCATCATTGAAATTCGTTTGGAGATTGTTTACGTCTAATTGGCCGACCTGATCAGCCATTCCTCCGCCCATGGAATTGGAATTGGCCACGCTGTCAAATATCTGGAAGAGATCACACATGTATCCATAGAATCCATATTGGGAGTTTTCATTGACCTCCACGTTCCGCAGGGTGACCTTCTTGCAGGAATCGGCCCTGACACCATTGAGACCATTTTCTCTGGATTTGATACCTATGGCCAATATTTCCTTCATCGCCTTTGCATAGATCCCTTCCCAACCATTGATCTTGAACCTGACTTTGATAATAGTTTTCAGTTGATCAGGGAAATCATCATCTCCATTCCCCCTGCGCCCCCCCTCCTCTGGATCCTCCATGAAGATCCCATTCATCTGATTACTGGAAACCGTGCAGTTGTCGATCCTCATTATTCCGGTGTTGTTGAAGTAGATCCCGTTCCAATCGTTGGAAGAAGCAGTACAGTTATCAACAGTGATGTTCGTTGTGGATTCCGCTTGTATCCCGTTCTTGGTGTTGTCCGAAACAGTACATTCCGATACCGTGATATTTTCACCAGCTATGAAGAGACCGATGCTACCCTTGGTAATCCTGAAACCGCTGAGGTTGCACCAGTCAGAAGTAATGTTGACCGTCACGCCGGAAGAGCTTCCGTCAATTGTGGTGGTATCGTTCCCCGCACCCGTGATCGTGAGCAGCTTATCCACCACCACATTTTCGGTATAGGTTCCGGATTTTACATCAATGGTATCGCCTGCATCTGCATCATCAACGGCATCCTGGATCGTATCATAATCAGATGGACCGTCGTCATCAACTGTGATCGTCTTTCCTTCAACGGCTGTAAATGATAAGGTTATAATAAAAAGCATTGTGGTGATCATGGATATGATCAGCAACATTTGAATGGGGCGTCCTTTCCACATGGCGTGTCCTCTCCTCTCGAACGGTTGTGTCGTGAAAACCTCCTGTCTATCAGGGCAGAGATTCACTTGAAAAGATTCCTACTCCATAATATTATTTACTGTCCAAATGGCTTTGAGCAATTGAATGATCGAGGAAGCTATTTGTCATTGCCTCTCCATGCTTCCCCCTTGCTTCGGGATCATAGAACCCAGCTTCTCACCCTGCTCCGCAAGCTCGTCCATGATCCCTTTTCCCGAGGCACACCTGTTGCAGATGACCTTCTCAGCCAGATAGCATTTAGAGCACACCCAATCCCCGCAGTACTCGCACTGCACCAGATAGTTCCGTGCATCATCCTTGAGTTTACTGTCAGTCTTCAGCTTATCGATCATCCCTCTGTCATCCTTCTTCAGTGAGGAGAGGGAGGAAGCACCCTTGAACACGAGGATGGGATTGAGCAGAGCCACACCAGCAACAGCGGATACGCCCCCAAGCAGTGCCTTCAGGGCATTCTTCCACTTTTTCGTTTCCATGGGGCCGAGTTTTGCTCCGCAGTCCGAGCAGAAGAAATGGGTCACTTCCTTCATGAACCCGCGCTCGGTCTCGGTCCTTGGAGGAGTGAAAGTGCCTTTGACCTTTCCTGCAGCTCGTTTTGCAGCATCGGTGGAGGAATCGAAACCCTCGTCTACGGTGGATTTTGCGTCATCCATGAGCTTCTGTGTATCAATGGTATCCGGTAGCGAAAGGTCAGGGGATTCCTTGCCATCGGTAAGGGTTTTGGCCTTGTCTTTGAGTTTCTTGAGATCGTCGAACATGCAATTCAGGATGAGTCTGAAGTAATGACGTAATAAATGTGTCGTTCGTGTTTTAAAGGATTATCGCGGATTTAGACGGATTGACGCTGAAACTACGGTAACACAGATTACACAGATTTAACGAGGATTTTAACGGTAGAATATTCAGAAAAGTTTTCTCAGCCGGCTCCTAGTGTACTTCTTTGGGATCCTACTTCTTTACAATAGTGTTGACCTCATATTTCAATTTAAGGTCCGGAAAATGATTGCAGGAAGATATATATATGTTATAAATTATAAAATTTCCAGCGATTAAATGATCCGAAAATTAGACATTATTTGGATTGGGCTTACCAATGGAAATG
>CAZTGJ010000073.1:0-12656 GCA_964613025.1 uncultured Thermoplasmata archaeon
ATGGCTACCCCTCCCCTCTTTGAAGATTTTCATACTTTATGTACTATAAAAAAAGGAAAAAAGAGAATTACAAAAAACATTAGAAGAAGAAAAAATGGAAAAAGAAAGAAAGGACGGACCTAATCCTTTCTTTCAAAGCTTCCCATGAAGAGGCTCTCGTTCAATAGGCTATCCAGGTCGTCGCTGACATTCGTCGTTGTCTTGGTACCATTGTTGTTTCCAGTCTTCTCTGTTATCGGTGTCATGAGGTCCGTTTCGCTGATCTTCTTCTTTGGGGACTCCTCTTCATGGAGTTTGAGCTTGAATTCCTTTTTCCGCTGCACATCCTTCTTCTGGCGATAGTTGAGTCCGAAAACACCTGCTACCACTCCCATGATGAGACCCATGATGAGCAGTGATCCGCTAAATCCGGAGTCGTTACCGTCATTCACCGGGACAGATTGAATAGAGATGAGATGTTCCGAGAAATGAGGGATGTAGACAAAGAGCTGAAGACCGTTGTCGGTTTCTTTGATGGCATATTTCGCATCATTACCCGTGTAATCGAGGATCTTATCAGCGTCCATCTTTCCGATCTTCAGTTCGTCGAAGAAGACCAGGAAGTCACCAAGCTCATCAATATTGACCTCGTCAATATTCAGTATGACAAGCCTGCCTTCCGGGAATTCACCGGTGACCCTGAACTCGATCTTTCCCGACTCCAGAACCAGGGGTATGATCTCGAAGCCCTCTTCCAGGATCTCGTGGCTGATCATCCTGTTGCGTACATTGAATACACCGGAGATCTTTTTCTCATAGATGCCTTCCTGGACTCCCTCGTCGTACAAATGGGTGATTGTCTTTGCTTCATCGCTCACCGTAGGAGCTCGTACCGAGGTAGCTACCAGTGTTATTTCGTAGCTGTCTTTACGAGGAAGCGCATCATCTGGATTTTCGTTTTCGTCATCTTCCTCCCCATCGTCCATGAATCCGGGGTCATCGTTCTTTCCAGGCTCATCATTCTGTCCATCGTCATCTTTTCTCTCATCATCCTCATCCTCTCCGATGACAGGTTCCGGCACGATCCAGGGCATCTCCGGGATCCCAGGGAAATGATCGAAGTCGAAGATAGTGAGCTTCATGGTTACAATGACGGTCTCACCGGGTTCCAGTTCAACGTATTTTTCACCGTAGTCGGAATAGGGAATAAATCCACAGAACATATCGAAATAGTCCGGGGATCCGGTTTCTCCTTCCAGACCACCCTGACACCAGGCCCCACTTTGGGACTCCTGGTAGACAACATCATCAAGACGGCTTTCGATTGACCCATCGGAAACGTCCCAGTTGGAGAACTGGTATTTCACCGGGTTCATCCACATCGGTGTCTGGGTGGGGACATTTCCGTTCCCATTTGGATTTTCGTTTCCATTAGTATTCGTGTTTCCGTTTCCCTGGTTTCCTGATGTAGCTCCTGCGGAGTTCCCGGGATAGGGAGTACTGATAAGCTCACCATCAGGAGTCGCATAGATCTTCTGGAATGGGTCTTCCGGCGGGACACTTGAAAATGGATCGTTGCTGGTGCCGAAATCGCCATCCCCCGCCCACTGCTGATAGTAGTATTTGTCATCTGGATCGTTGCCGCTGCTGGTGTAGGGAAGAATGAAGTTATCATATGGGTCGGTGTAGGGTAACGGTTCCTTTCCATTCTTTTCATTCACACCGATCTCCACGAAGACGCCTGGTTCATTGAGGTCCGCACCATCAAGGGAGAGCAGGACCGTATCCGTGATATCGCCGGTGTTGGTAAGCTGGAACACATAGATGGTGGTGACTCCGTAAGCTGTGTAATGTTCCGGATCTCCGATAAAGAGATCGAGACCGAAGTTCGCTGTGGTAACGATGGTGGTATGGGTGGCGACGATCTGTATCTTTTCAGTGTACAGGTTCGAATGTGCCATGACATTAATGTCATAGATATCCTCCGGACCATCCACAACGATCCGCAGTACAAGCCATACATCTTCGAAGGGACCCAGGGTCACACGCATTTCCTCGCCCCGAAGCGGTACAAGCCAGTCCTCTTCATTGAAGCTGAAATCCGGCATGCCATATGATTCATACTCATATTCGTAGTTCCTGTAGATGCCGCCCGTATTATCTACAATGAACTCCTCATCATCTGCAGGTACTCCATTGGGGTTTGAATTTCCGTTTCCGTTATCATTTCCGTTGTCATTTCCGTTCCCATTTCCCTGGCCGCCGGTCGAACTGCCTGTACTGTCCCAGGGCATGTTTGACTCGTCATATCCCGGATTCTCGTTCCTGAACTCATTTGTACTCTCATAATCGGGATCGTAGATTCCGTTTCCAACTTTCATATGGAAGTTCGCATTGTCCTTTCTCAGGAACTCCCCGTTCATAGTATCGTAGTAATAGACGTTCCTCCTCACATAGAGGTGAGCATCGACCCCTTCAAGGTTCAGATCCTCTCCGCCAAGTTCGAGGATGATCTCATCGGTATAGTATCCCGGATTGGAGAGATGGATATTGTAATCCACATTCTCTCCCACAAGAGCGGTCTGTTCCGTGACAGGAGCATACATATTGAACCCTTGATACTCGATCTCCTTCATCACTGTCTCAGTGGTCACTGTCTGCTCAGTCTCCGGCATATCCGGAATTACTCCAGTGACGTCTATCTTGTAGCTCCCGGTATCATAGGTTATCATGACCCAGAGAGCCAGGTTCATCTTTTCTCCTGGTCCAAGTGTGACAGTAAGATCGCCGGGATAGGGTTCGGGTTGCCAGATGGGTGCGTTCGGATCATAGTTGCCATATCCAGGATACTCTTCCTGAAAGTATTCTTTTGTTCCATCTTCCCTGAAAACAATTATCGGATCGGTATATACTTGATCATCAGAATACACGATATCATCATCCCATTCGGGATTTCCTGGTTCCTGGTATTTCGGTTCTCTCCAGTCCCAGTCACTGAATGGGTAGAGATAGGCAGTCACTCCTTCCATACCAAAAGCATCGCCCCCAAGGGAAAGATCGATGATCTCCTCGACATTTCCGGTGTTCTTCAGTGTGATGATATACTCCACTGGCTGGTAGGGACGGGTCACCTGTCTGACCTCCCTGAGCCACATCTCGAATCCGAAGCTCGGCTGGTAGATGACCTCGGTGGTGGTCATAACGGTCTCATGGAATCCTTTTTCTGTCTCAGCGGTCACACTGATCTCATAGAACCGGGGGAACATCGTATCGGTTATATCCCCTTCCTCACCCTCATAGTTATGGGTGATCCGAAGCAGGAACTGTACCGACTCGTAGGGAGCGATCTGGTAGGTGAAATCCTCATCCACCGGGATCAGGCCACCGTAATCATCCCAAACGATATCATCGTCGGTGAGGTAGACGAACTCTCCGTTCTCGTCAACGACGACTCCTCCCCCCCCCATCATTCCCGGATAGGGACCGTAGTTCCCGTCGAAATCAAATGTCCAGAAGGGTGCAACCAGAAAGAGTTCTGCGGTTATATTCTCGTATTCATATTCCTGAAGCGTCACCGCAACATCAGCATAGGACCACCCGTAGTTCCTCAGATGGATGAGATATTCTGCCGTTCCCCCTTTGATGATACTCATCTCGGGCTCATAGCAGGTGAACGTTAGGTATTCTTCGTTCTGGTCTTTAACCTTGGTAATAGTTGTTATTGTCTCCTGAAGAGCCGGATCCCCATGGGATACTGCTGTGACATAGACCACATGGGTCTCCATACCGACATCATCATTGAAGTTGTTACCATTCCCCGCCGGATCTTCCTGTGGATCCGTACCCGGATCTTCGGGATCGTTCCCATCTCTGATATCCGTAACGATCACATAGAGGGCAACGGACATAGACTCTTGTGGACCCAGGGTGATCTCGATCTCGGTTGATCGGGTATCAGGGTCTCCATCGGGTCCGGGCCAGATGGGATCGAAGAATATGATCATGGGCATGAGGAATGCCTCCACATGGAAGTAATCACCTTCAACTTCCAGGCTCACAGTGTAGGTGTCCTCAACAGTACCTTTATTCGTAAGTTCCATGGTAAAGATAGCTGGAGTTCCATAGACCGTGGTGAGTTCTTTTTCAAAGGCCTTGAACTTGAAATCATACTCCTCCTTATTCTCCCTGATCACATGGGTAAGGGTCTTTCCCGCGTCCCAGACGTTCTCATCGGTATTGGATTGTGCCATTATTGTGATCTCGTAGCTTCCTTGTTCCGCATTAATGGTAATGAGCATGAAGAGGTAGGCAGATTCGCCGGCAAGGATCGACAGTTCGTCAAGGTCCACAGGTTCACCATCCCCTTCGCCGTCAAGGAATTCATCCTCTCCGACAATCTCTACCGTGACTCCCTCGGCCCCATAATCTCTGCCGCTCAGTGATATCTGGTAGGAGTCATCCTGGGTTCCGGTATTTTCTATGGTAATGCCATAGATCGCGGTTCCCCCGGTAACTATTGTTTTCTCATCATCCATAATGGAAAGAACTACTCCGAAATCATCGCCTTCGTCGTCGCCTGAACTGTTC
Organism: uncultured Thermoplasmata archaeon; assembly: GCA_964613025.1. Lineage (GTDB taxonomy): Archaea > Thermoplasmatota > DAOVMN01 > DAOVMN01 > DAOVMN01 > CAZTGJ01. The sequence goes on from CAZTGJ010000073.1 coordinate 4,567, forward strand.
CCTGCAAGTATTGCAATGGAGCTTCCGAAAAAGAGTCCGGCAAGCATGAGGGCGAACAGTTTGCTGTAAAGCATTTTATTGCTGTGCATGGATATTCCTCAGTTTGATTTGACCGACGTTCATGGCCTGACTTTATATACCCTGCCTGCTCCTGAACATGATTTGTAACAAAATCAATGGTTTGTAACAAAGTAGAACAATGCGTATCCGGAGGAGACGGATTCAGATGAATGAGGGTGGAAAGGTTGGGCATCGAAAAGTATTTATGGAGTCTTACCCTGGAACGATCATGCTCACCATCTGCAGGAGAAATCCATTTCTCCTTCCTGTTCTTGTCCTTGGAATCATCACCATACTGGCGATTATATCCTTCGGGGGGACGTGTGAGACAGGCGGGCCAGTACTGGGTGCCACATCCCCTGCAGGCTGGTACGTGGAGGATGGGGACAATCTGACCTACTCCGATGAGGTCATTCTTCTCAACGGGGATCTTGTTATCCAGGCAGGAGGGACCCTGACGTTTGAAGGTATCGAGATTTTTTCCAATGCCCGGGGGGACAAGAACACCACCATCAGGATCCTGGTGGAAGAGGGAGGAGCATTTGTCGTGGGGAATTCACTGATCAGTTCCCGCTTTCATGTGGATGAATACATGGGAAACCAGCCCTGGAGATACAAGTTCCAGATATACGGATCGCTTGTTATCACCGATACCATCGTTGAATATATGTGGGGGGACCTGGAAGGGATCATCATCCCGGATACCCCACTTCCCGGATCACTACATCAGACCAACACCGGAGGGATCGAGATATTCTCGGATGATGTATTCATCCGGGAATGTACCATTACCCGTGGACAGACCTGCGGGATGAACATCTGGGAGGGGTCTCCTGTCATACTTGATTCCGACTTTGTGGACAACGATCAGATCGGGATGTCGATCCTTGACGGAGAGTGCAGTGCCGTGATTCGTGGGTGTTCTTTCAGCAACAACGTTCTCCGGGGAGTCACGATCCATGCCAATTACCTGGATTTTCGGGACAACGTGATCCATGATAATGGCGGGTCTGGTTTCTTCATCATCAATTCCCAGAACGTCCATTTCGAGGATCTCGACATCTCGGGGAATGGACGGGGTCTGCATGTGGTGCTGTGTGATGCGACCTTTTAATTGCACCATCGTAAACAACGATGTGACCATGGCTGTGACCAATGACGGCTCCGTTGTGCTGGTGAACTGTGAGTGTGATATCACTGGAGATGATCTGGACCTGCACGAGAACTGCTGGGTAGCAGACTGCGTTCCCGTAGAAATCCTGGTCCTTCTGGACGGAGCGGAAGTGGCTGGAGTTAATGTTACAGCCACTGCTACCGGAGCACAGGGGAACCTCACCTGGGTTCAATCCGCAATGACTGATTCACAGGGAACTGTTCACATTCCCGTGGCTTTACTTGTCAGGAATGGAGAGTACTGGTACAATCTTTCAAGTTACACCTTCGAAGCAGCGTACGGTGAGGACTCATCAACCGTCACGGAGAACATCACAAAGGCCACCGGGATTATCATTGAACTGAACGCGGGTGACGATAATGGCAATGACGGGAACGGCGACCCCGTTGATGTTGGTGGTGAGGATGGGGGAGACGACGACGATTACTTTGTCCCAGTCATCGTCATGATTGCCGTGCTGGTGGTCGTGGCCGTTATTGTGAGAGTGCACTCTCGACTCAGACGGGGAAGAGCTGCAGATTACATGGATGATTCCCAGGGGGAGACCGCTGGGGATGCGGATAAGGAGTGGGAAGGGGAAAGTGAAAAGGTGGGGGAAGAGGGGAACGTGGATATGGAAGAAGAAGAGTATTACTGGGAACCGGAGTAGAGGAACCATATATAGAGGTAGTGAGGTGATAGAATGACAGTTATAGCCGAAGTAACCACCTATCCCATTGGAAAGGGGATCAGTCTGAGCAGTTATGTGAAGGAGGCCATGAAGGTTCTGAAAGCAAGTGGATATCCATATCAGATTGGACCCATGTCCACTTCCATCGAAGCAGAAACAGTCGAGGAGCTTCTGGAGCTCATCGGTAAGATGCACAATGCCATCGGGGATGCGGGGTGTGAGCGGATCTCCACAGCGATCAGGATCGATGACAGACGGGACAAGCAGAGGACTATGAAGGATAAGGTAGAGGCAGTCAGCGTTTAGAATGTGTCGAGTATATGCAGAAACGGTGTGCATCGTCTGCCGATAGTGAATTCCGAACTGATCACCTTGCCCTCAGATTGGTGCTGCAATACGGGCAGAATGATGCATTGGGCATGGTTATTTCCTTCATGCATGCAGGACATGTTTGAATTGTGGAAGCCTGAATTGGCTGTTGATTATGATGGTCCCACTGGAGATATGCAGGGGATAGGGAATAGAGGAAAATTCCGTTCTGCTTGAACCTCACAACAACCCTGGTCTCCATAAGGAACTTCATGATCCTGTTGACAGAAGACTGCTTTATCCGCAAAGCTGAAGTTATCGCTTGTTCACCACTCTGGTTGAACCTGAGAAGATAATTCACGATCACCTGTTCTTTTTCTCTGAAGTTACGCTGCATTCCGGGAAAAAGCTGTGGAGTGCTGCCTCTGATGAAATAATACTTGCCTTTCTTGACGATGGCTCCTTCTTTTTCAAGGATATTTAGATGATACACGGTGGTTCCGTTCCCCGTTTCCACCGAGATCCTGATTTTTGATAGCGAAGTTCCGGGATTCTCCTTGATATGCTGATAGATCCGTCCTCGGTTGTTCTGCTGGATCACATCAAGTTCGAGGCCTGATTTCATTCGGGTATAGAGAGGCAGGAAAAGATGAGTGAGTAGAATGAGCCTTCCCCGGTCACTCGCCCAAGCGCTTCCGAAAAAATGCCACCACCACTGCAGATCCGGCAATGATAGGGACCGGGACAAACGGAATGAAGTCGCCGTCGAGATTATCCTGATCAATAACACCTACCACGAAATTCCCTGAGATCATTCCGGTAGTGGATCCATCCTCGGAGACTCCCGATGCGTAGTATATGTAGCTGCCATTCTTTGCATCGTCTGGAAGCCTGAATTTCACAACTGCGATATCTGCGTTTATAGAATCACCAACAGTTTGTTCTTCTGTAGGAACGCTCTTGATGAGAATTACTTCCCCTGTGGAATCTACGACCTGTACTGTCACTGTGCTCTCATCTAAAACTACCACGGTTATCTCGACGATATCTCCGGGTTCATACGAAGGACTATCCGGGGTCGCCAGAATCCCGTACTGCGCACCAGTGCTCAAGCTCAGGGTAAGGAGGGCCACAAGGAAGAACGTAAACGAGAGGATGAAAGCTTTAATCAAATCCCTCCTCAGGTCACCTCGATATTGTCATTCCCGAAGTCCAGGGCATATCCGGCACTCTTAGGCAATCCAGTGAGCATCTGGCCCTGCACCGCATAGGTGCCGATCTTTGCATCAACCGGGATGAGTATCGAAAGGGTGTAGGTTTCGATGGTGCTGGCAGCCAGGGTCTGTTCCTGGGTTTTAGGGGGGATCGGCACGAGATTTGGATCTTCCAACTGGAGGACAAGGGTGATCGGTTTTTCCGCATCGAACGTATTTTCGATGGTGATACCTACCTCCACCGTATCACCCCGTGCCACAGAATCGGGGACATCAAGCTGGGTGATGATGATATGGGGGACGAAAGGTGGTTCCTCTACCATGAAAGTGATGGTGTCGGTACCGCTGTCCTTTGAATTCGTGGCATACACCGTCCATTCCCCGAACTCAGTGTCCTCCCCGAGATTAAACTTGAAATCGATCTGGCCATACTCATCGGTTTCCAGTGTCTTCACAATGTATGTTTCATCATTGGGGTCGTCAACCTGGAATGTGATATTGGTGGTTCCATTGTTGTAGGATCCGGCGACTGTAACGGTCTCCTCCGGATAATAAGAATTCTCGGAAGAGATTATCAGATTATCATTTTGGAAAAGATAAAAATTACCATCTTTTGATGGGATTGCAATATAGTCTCCCTTGGATGATATTGATAGATATCTGTAAACTTGATCTTCAGTCTCATAACTCCATAAAGGTGCTGAGTTTGTGAACTCCTGATCGAAAAAATACGCCGAATGATCCAATGATCCTGCAACCGCATATTCACCATCGCCCGACAGGGCAAGAAATTCAACAGCCTCGTTGAGGGTGTAACTCCAAAGTGGATTTGAATTCGCTCGATCAAAGAAGTAAACATTTTCATCATATCCACCTGCAAAGATATAGCTGCCGTCATCCGACATGGAGACCCTCGTCTGTTTCCCAAAAGTTTTCGTCCAGAGGGGTGTCGAGCTGTCCTTGTCAAACACGAAAATCTTTCCTTCGTTCTGCCCGTTTCCTGCTACGATGTATTCTCCATCAAATGAGATGTCGATAGTCCAAACATTATCACCTGTCGAATAACTCCAGAGCGGTTCAGAACCAGTGAATGCTCTATCAAATAGGAATATCTTATTGCTGGATCCCCCACCACCAGCTGCAATATATTCTCCACTGCCAGATATCTTTACTGAACGTGTAGCCTCTCCAATGTTGTAGGACCACAGAGGAGTTGAGCTATCTCTCTCAAAAAGGTATACTTTATTATCTTTGGATCCCGCTACGATATATTTTCCGTCTGGTGTGATGGAAACGGTACGCATATAGTCTCCTGCAGTATACGTCCAAAGAGGCGTTGAACTATCCTTGTTGAAAAGATGGAGTTTGTCATTGTTTGTTCCAATGACAATATACTCACCATCACCTGAAATCGCAGATTCTGATATGTCGATTCCTCCTGTTTCTGTAAAAGTCCACAATGGAGTGGCATCATCTTTACTGAAAAGATTGAGTTTTGCTCCAGCGCACACCGCAATGTAATTACTATCAGCAGAAATTGTCGATGTTCGGACATCTGAACCCATATCATATTTCAATATTGGCTGGATATCAGTATTCTCATCTGCTCCTACTTCATTGGGTATCAGCATGGCCATAATGCCCATGGTCACTAATCCTATTATCATGACAAGTGAAAATAATTTCCCTAATGATTGGCCTGCCTCGTTATCAAAAAAGCGCCTGTCCATCCTTCCTGTTTGCGTTTTAGATGCCATTTTTATCATCCCGTTTTTGTTTGAGGTGAATTTATAAAAACATTGTGATTATTTAAGACTATTGGAGAAAAGTGAGTATATCCTCAAGTGAGAATTAATTTGGTTTTTACTAATATTATCGTTGCTTCCACCACCCGTCCCCCAGCCTCTTCTATCAATGGCGTTTCCCAATTTTCCAGGTTTCCCCCTCCTCCATTGGCCTCTCCACTTCCATTCACTAATCATCCCACAGTGTCGTTTCACTCCACTGTCCTCATCGAGCCCATTGGGCTCAACCGGAGCTCAGACAAGTCCTCACTCTCCACCCGCCCCCTCTCCTCCCATAACCACGTATTCAATCCCACAGTGTCATTCCATTCCTTTTCACTCCACTGTCTCCACCCGCTCCCTCTCCCCCCATAACCACGTATTCAATCCCACAGTGTCGTTTCACTCCACTGTCTCCCACCCCTCCCCACCCCCTACCGGCACTTTCAACGTAACGTGGTAAAGAGTCATCCTATAAACAATTGAACTAAAACAACGAAAACGAAACGAACCACCTGACGGAGGGGGGGGTGCGGGGCGGAGTAAAAAATACCGAACGTTAAGTTAATTTTCTCCCACAATTCAGACAGACCCCTGTGTCCCGCATGGGCATTAAGCTCCCGCAACCTGGGCAGGTATGTCTGATCCGGGCCGTTGGCTGACTATAGTGACCTGAGTGCCAGTTGAAGTAATTCTGTGTCAGGAAGTATCGATAGGCCATACCGATCTTCGCCCGGGCCACTACATCGGATTTTGCAAGGAATTTCAGGTCCCGGTTGACACTGGATTGTGTTTCCCGCAGGTCGGTGTGAATGGTACGCTCCTCTGACTTTCCATGGGTGAGAAGGTAATGGATAACAGCATTCTCCCGCTGGGTAAATGGCCGCTTCATTCCATTGTAGGTGAGTGGTTTTGCCCCTCTGATGAAGTAATGGTTGCCCGTTCGGACGATCCTTCCATCCTTCTCCAGGATCTTCAGATGGTAGACTGTCGTACCGTTCCCCGTCTCAACTGCATTCTTGATCAGATTGAGCGTCACTCCCGGATAATCCTTGATGTGCTGATAGATCCTTCCCCTGTTGTTCTGCTGCATGAGGTCCTTCTCGATATCATTCTTCAGCCGGGTGTACATCGGCAGTACGATCATGGCGAAGAGCAGGTAGCGCCAGCGTTCGGACAGCCAGACACAGGCAACCAGGCCGGAAAAGACAAGAGTTCCTGCAACATAGGGAGCTGTAACAAATGGAGCATCCGCCTCGTCCGCCGGCACCGGTTGACTCTTCTCAACAACAAATGTCCCGACCAGATGGTCGGTCTCTACCTCATCCTCGGAAACGATCATGAGATCAACTGTGAATGTCCCCTCCGGAGAATCAGCAGGGAGCAAGAATTCAAGTGATCCGACCAGCATATTGGAGGGGTTCGACCCCACAGCAGCTATCACTCTTGTCGGTTCCACAGAAGACGTATTCCCATTGGGATCTCCAATCAGGATGCTGATGCTGCTTGAATTAGTAGCAGGCACACCAGCCCTCGTGATCGTTTCACCCATTCTGGTAAATATCTCCATAGAAACGGTTTCCCCCGGATAGTAGACCTGCAATGATGGAATGAGCAGAAGATCGGTTTGTGAGAATAGGTAGAATTCACCACTCACCTCGGAGCCTGTGGCCACACTCTCGCCATTGGCAGAGATCGCAACAGCATACAGGTTCTCACTTGCATTGTACTTCCATTTGGGATTGTGGCTTTCCTTATTGAAGAAGTACACATGATCATCCCAGGAGGTTGCGGTGATGTAACTCCCATCCGCAGAGATCTCCACCTGCATGATCCAATCCCCTGCCGTGAAATTCCATATCGGTGAGGGATCCGTGGAGTCGAAGAGATATACATTATTATCATACGATCCAGCCACAACATAAGCTCCGTCACCTGAGATATCTATGGAATGGATGGATGCGCCCGTATCATAGCTCCAGAGAGGAGTGGAATTGTCTCTCTCGAAAAAATACACACTTCCATCCTTGGAACCTGCGGCGATATAGTTCCCATCGGTGGAAATCTCAATATCCCATGCATCATCATTCGATTGATATATCCAGACCGGGGTAGAATTGTCCTTATCCCAGAGATAGAACGTATCACCGAAGTTTCCCGCAGTGATATATTCTCCATCGGCAGATATCGAGGTCTGGAAGATCTTCGACCCGGTATCGTACCTCCACAATGGTGTGGAACTGCTTTTATTGAACAGACAGAGGTTTCCGTTGGAAGCTCCCACTGCGATAATCTCCCCATTCGCTGAGAGCGAGATCCCGAGGATGCCGTGATTCCCACCCTCATCTGTTTGATAACTCCAAATGGGCGTGGAGCTTTCCCTTTCGAAGAGATAGGCTCTCCTGTCGTCCTCCTCCGTTCCTGCAGCGATATACTTTCCATCTCCAGAGATCGCCACACACTTCACATCGCTGGGTGTCGTATACGACCACAATGGGGTTGCATTATTCTTTTCAAACAGATACACCTTGTTATCATACGACCCCACTGCAATATAATTTCCATCATCCGATATTGAGATCTGACGATATCGATCGCCTGCCTCATAATTCCAGAGGAGAGTCCCCTCCCCTCCATCGGTTCCTCCTACGACCTCGGGCATCCAGAGAACAACGAACGCAGAGAACATCAATCCCATAGTGATGCAGATCGCTCGTAACTTGCCATTGGATTGTCCTGCGTTGATGTCAGGTGAGATCCGTGTCCCTGTTGGTGTTATTATGTTGTGTACCATCTTTTCACCAGGGTGAATATCATCTGTGGTTTTATAGTCGGGAACTTAAATAAGTATACTTTTAATTGAATCAGTGATGAATGTT
>CAZTGJ010000074.1:0-12582 GCA_964613025.1 uncultured Thermoplasmata archaeon
GCTGCTGGGGCCTTCACCCCTCAATCCTCCTCCCCCCACCCGGAGCCGTCCACTTCCCCATCCCCTCTCCCCCCTCCATCTCCTGGTTCTCCACACTCCGGTTCCTCTTCCCCCACCCTCTCTCCTACATCCGAAGGTTATATATCTGAATCTTCCTCTTCCCCTCCCCCATCTTCCACTCCTGTACGTCCTTCCCCACTCCCTGCTTCCACCTCTCAGTCCAGGCAATCTCCCCACCAATCGACATCCTCCCTGAGCTGGCAGTGCTCCGGCTGTGGGAGTACCTGGGATCGGGGGAAGCTCTTCTGCTGGGACTGCGGAGCCAGAAGGTCCTAGTCTTTCTTCCGAGCAGCAGCACTGGAAAAGACATCTCCATACCATTGATTTTTCCATCATCATCACACTAGGCGTGTCAAATCCTATCTCAACAATCCTTAAATAGTCTGATGCTGGAAAAGTTCCAGATCACGGAGTAGAGGCGACACCATGAAACTCATGAAAGATCTCATGATCGGAATCATTCTCATAATTGTGGGAATGCTGTTTTTAATTTTGGCACCAGGCCACGCGAATGCGGATATCATCACCGTGGATGCGGCAGGGAATGGTGACTATCTCCGCATTCAGCACGCTGTTGACAATGCTACTGAAGGAGACACGATACGAGTCTTTGGGGGGATTTACCCGGAGAACATCATTCTGGACAAGGGTCTGGACATCATTGGGAATGGCACTTTCAATTCCACCATCGACGGCATGGGAACCGGATATGTCATACGTGTCTCCTCAGCGTGGGTGAATATCAGCGATCTCAGGATAATGAACGGAAGCGAAGGGATCCATGTGGAAAATGCTCACTGTGAGATACATGAGGTGGAAATGCTCAACCTTACCGGCTACGGGATATCTGCATCGTCGGATGGAAGCTGGTCAGTGAATGCCACGCACAACGAATGGGGAGATGATTCGGGACCCTATCATCCGGAATACAATACGGGGGGGGCGGGGGTGAATGTCAGCGGGCACGTCCGTTTCTCGCCATGGTACGATAGTCAGAGGAAGCTGAATCATCATGATCTGGAACTCCAAATAGAGGACACCAGGAAGACCGGAGAGCCAGATTCCTACCTGTATTTTGATATTCCAATTATAAACTCCGGAACCCAGACAGACAACTATTCATTGTCGCTGAGTGGAATACCCGATGAGATGGATGCCTTCTTCCAGAACGGTAGCTCCACCGGGGAGATACCATCCAATGACCAGCAAACAATCCGGGTTCTCTTCTATCTCCATGAAGGTGCCCCTCCCGGAGAGCATCCCTGTACGGTGACCGTTTCTGCGATCAGTGATGTGAGGATATCCAAGGATATCATCCTCACTGTGGTCCTCAATCGTACGTATGGAATTTCCATTCTTGAGCAATCCGATATCTACACAGTATCCCCATCCCATGATCAGCCAGGAATCTGTGAATTCAGTATTGCGGTCCGGAATACGGGAAACTCTGCTGATATGGTGGGATTCGAGGTAGGATATGATTCCGACTCCCAGAAATACAAGAACTGGATATCTCTCCCCGAGACCGTCAAAGTAAATGCCGGTTCATTTCATTCCTATGATTTCCAGATCAAGATCCAGCCAATCGATGTCGATCCCTTGGCTCGTGCTGATGGGAAAATGAAAAACCTCACAATCATTGGCTTTTCGCAGCACGCACGTGATGACGAACAGGAGGGGAACGGAAACACAAGTGACAGCTATCTGTGCGGTATTCATATCCGGGAGTATCAGTATGCCCGGTTTACGTCTATCGTGCCGGAGATCACGAACCTTGAAGATGGTAAACCAACCACCGTCAATGTCTCGATCCGCAACGAGGGGAATGGACAGGAACGCTACTTCTTCCAGAAGGAGGGGGAGGATGGCGGAGGACTCAATACGGAATGGTATGATTTCAATGTGACCTCGGTCCTTCTGGACCCCTTTGAGATACAACGCGTTTCCATTCATGTGGACCTCCCCCGTACTGCGCACGTTGGTGCGCATAGTTTCGACTTCCACGCTTCCTCGGAGTCCTCGTTCAAGACCGATTCGGAGCGTTTTTCGGTTGTATTCCCCGAGTTATGTGGAGGGGAATTCATGAGCGCTACCAACAGGAGCTCTGATCCTGGAAGGACCGTCCGTATCGATGTGAGTGTGAGGAATACGGGAAATGCACCCCATGACTTCAAGATGGGTTATCCGCTTGTGCCTGAGGGATGGGATAATCCGAGTTGGTCAGGTGGAAACATCAAACAGATCGACGGGGATTCTTCGGGTAGCTTCACCATAGATTTTGATATTCCGGACGATTTCACCAAGGCAAAAGCTGGTTTACATCAATTCCAGCTCGACGGCTTCTATGAGGACGAGGGGGGGAGTGAAACGAAATTCGCAAAATCCATAACCCTCAACCTCACTGTGAATACCATTTATGGTGTGGAGGTGGGTGCCGATGATTACGAGGAAGAAGCGAAGCCCGGGGATCTGGTTATTTTCCAGGTAAAGGTCAGGAACAGCGGGAATGTCAATGAGACATACCAGCTTAGTGCCCTGAAGGCTAGCGGAAATTTGGAAAATGCCAAACCCTGGACTACCATCGTTGGTACAGAACCCGGTAATCTTATCACCCTCTCAACCGGTGAAACCAGATATCTCGACATCCATGTTGCCGTGCCTGAGTTCACCGAAGAGAACGATGAAGCAGAAGAAGGTCTTTACGGCGTGAAGATCAAAGCAGAATCAACAAACGACAGTCAGCAGAACGATGAGCGAATATTCGAACTCGAAGTTGAGGAAATGTTCGCTGTGGATCTCTGGGCTGACGTTCCTGGAAAGAGCGGCACCCTGATGGAGATCGATGATATCGAGATGACCTTCACTCTGTACATTCGAAATTTCGGGAACACCGACGATGACATTGTGGTCACGGTTCCGAATGACGAGTTCTATGGAGAGAAGAGGGACTGGAGAGCTAAATTCGGTACCCAGACGTCAAAGACCGTCACCCTTCGCTCCCTCTCCCAGCAGTCTGTCACTCTGACTCTGACCATCGACAGGGACACTGATCCCGGTGAGTATACTCTTCGGGTACGGGCGGAATCCCAGGGAGACACCACGATCTATGATTACACCACCATTTACATCAACCTTACAAAAGCCACGTATGGTGTGCAGATCGAGAAGTTCCCCACGGCAGTTCCAAAGGTGAATCCGTCGGATGGGTCCGAGATCGAGTTCAAATTCACTCTCACCAACACTGGGAATCAGGATGACACCTACACTGTGGAGGTGGAAACACCGTTAGGATCAGGCATCTACAAGGGCTGGGTCATGGAATTCGAGGATAATACTGACAGTAGGGTGGATCAGTTATCGATCCCCACGGATATCAAGAGTAATGCGGATCTCTATCTCTCCAAGAACAGGAGGGTCGATATTACCCTGTATGTAACCGTTGCATCGGACGCGGATGAGGACACCTATTCGGAGATCGCTGTCTCAGCCACATCGAACAATGATAATTCCCAGGTGCAGTATCTCTATTTCGAACTGACTGTTATCCTCCCAAATATCAGACTCTTCGATAGTCCTGATAATCTCTATTTCGAACCTACCAGTGATATTGGAGAGGATGACAGTATCGACATCACCGTCAGAGTATTCAACGATGGTGGTGATGAAACTGGTCGCTTCTATGTGTTTTTCTACAACGGAAGGAGCGATTCCCCCGACGAACGTGACGGAGATTATTTCAACTTCGAGCGAGTGGATAATATCCCTGCCGATCAGTATTACGATCTTTCCACCGAATGGGACAGAATTCCCAGTGGCGAGAATGATATCTTTGTCTATGCTGACAAGCCAATCAGTTCGGGGAATGGGAAAACAACGATTGATGGCTCATTCAGTTCGGATGGGTTCGTGATCGAAAGTAATGAGGATGACAATACCATTTCGATCAGTGATCCATTTCAGGAGGCTATTGACCTGAGACCGGATCTGACCATTCTCGGAGTCGAGTATTCTTCCCGTGCTTCTGGCAGTTCGTCTCGGGTCATCGTGGAGGTTGCCAATATCGGAACAGCCGATACCGGTTCACTATCAGCATCCATATGGGTGACCATCGAGGGAGAGAATCTCAAAGGTACCACGGAACATACGGATGATTCCAAGATCGCCGAGCGGATCAATACAAATGATGCTGTGAAGGTACAATTTATCTGGTACATTCCCAAGAGGGAGTCGAACTTCAGTGTCCGGGCTTCGGTGGACCATCCGGATGACAGGGACCCGCATAATGGAAATGTCTACGTCGGTTATGTGGTTACTACCCCATCACATGGGTCGGATCAGAAAGATACTACCTGGGCATTTGTGGGAATAAGTCTGATCATTGGTCTTTTCCTTGGGATTGGCCTCATTCTCGGGTATCGGTACAGGTTGGATGCGATCCTTCATCCCAAAAAGAACGTACAAAAACAACAGGAAAATTATTTCACCCCTGCCGGAAGAGTCAAGGGCACGTTTACCCACACGAGTGTTCCCTCTTTCAACTCAGGTTTTACCCCTGCCTCACCTTCTACGGTTCCTTCTACTCCTCCCTCCACATTTGCCTCAACTGCTCCTTCCACTTCTCCCCCCACCTTCCCCTCCGCTCCTTCCTCCTCTATTCCTTCCGCTCCTCCTTCCACATTTGCCTCCGCTGGTCCTTCCACTCCTCACCCCACCTTCGCCTCCACTCCCCCCTCAACTTTTCCTTCTGCTACTACCCCAAACGGTACTCAGGAGTACACACCAAATTTCGCACCCCCATCCTCCCCCCCCGAAGCAGTGGTTTATGATGAAACACCGATCAATATTGAAGATCCCGCAGGATTGGGCCATGCTATCACCTGTCTTTCGTGTGGGTCCATGGTCGATTCCGCACTGTCTCACTGTTCGGTCTGTGGGAATCCCCACTACCAATGAAGAAGTACCCGATGAGTGGATACCAGCATTCTCCGAGGGTTTTTAAAATATGGTCGTTGTCTTGACGACAAATCAAACACTCGAGGAATTGATACGATGGGTCACCTGGTACCGAATGCTTGGAATATTTTCCTTGCCCCTCTTCTCATTCTGATTATGATATCGACTTTTTTTATTATGGAGGCAAGCGGAGAAGAACTCGGATCGAATAATGAATTCCCTTCTGAAATATCTAATGAGGGAAAGGGTCAGGGGGAGGGGGAGGGAAGCAGGGGAGGCTGGGAGGAAACCTTGGGAGAAACCAGAGGCGATACACTGGGAGGATCCAAAGACCAGGCCTCCTACTCAGTTGTTCTTGAATCCTGGGAACATTTCTGTTTAATCGCTCCTGGGGATTCCGCCGCTCTTCAGATGAGCATCCTGAATGACGGAGAGTTCAATGACAGTTACGAAGTAATAATCACACAAGGTCCAGTAAATGACAGTGCCCGAGACTGGGTCTCTCTGGAAGGGCTCGATGAGAATCAGAGGATCATGGTCAGAGCCGGGGAAGCAGCATATCTCGACATCAAGCTTTCCGTTCCTTCCTTCACCTCCCTTGAGGCCAGTGCATATGCAGGGGAATACGGCTTCGGTATCAAGGCCCGTTCCACCAACAACTCCACGGTGGAAGATTCCCTTTCGTATACATTCCCGGTGACGGCTTTTCGAAATATCAGTCTCTGGTCGGACTTTCCATTCAAGTCCCTGATTATGGACGCCTATCAAACATATGATGTCAGCTTCATGATCCATGTCCAGAATCTGGGGAATGCAGGAGATGAGATCGAGCTGGAATCGGTGAATGAAGCCTATCATCTCAATGAGACCGGAGAGTACGACGGATTGACAATCCCCATTACCTCGCAATTCGATCCATCGGTTATGCTGGAATCCCTTGAGGAGGACTGGGTCAAGGTCACGTTTACCCTTCCCGGCAATTCAGATCCCGGTGACTACGTGATCATTCTCCGGGCTAACTCGGCAGGAGAACCCACGGTATTTACGTATCTCGTACTCAATCTCGAGCTTCATGCAATACAGTACGGTCTGCATCTTGAAAAGTTCCCCACGGCTGTTCGAAAAGTGAATCCAGCGGATAGCACCGAGATCGAGTTCAAATTCACCCTCGCCAACACCGGGAACTATCCCGACAACTACACCGTGGAGGTGGAAACAGAACTGGGGTCCGGAATATATAAGGGATGGACCATGGAGTTCGAGGACAGGGACGGAAATCGAGTACACTCCCTTTCTGTTCCCGCAAACCTGAGAAACAACATCGACTGTGCTCTCACCGATTGCCTCATCCCACGGAATGACAGGATGGATATTACCCTTCATGTTATCGTAGCTCCGGATGAAGAGGAAGGCCACTACTCCGAGATCGCCATCTCTGCCACATCGGATAGCGACGGCAGAGTAGTTCAGTATCTGTACTTCAATCTGACCGTTACCCTCCCGAATATCAGGCTCGATGACGATCCCTTTTTTTTCTATATCAATCCCGACAGTGATATCGAGGAGGATGACAGTATTGATATCAACATCAGGGTATTCAATGACGGTGGTGCCGAGACCGGCAGTTTCTATGTGCTCTTCTACAACGGAAGAAGGGAGTCACCCAATGAACTTCCCGGATTTTATATTTCCATCGAGCGTGTGGATAACATCCCTGCAGGTCAGTATTTCGATGTGACCACTGAGTGGGATGAGATTCCAGGCGGTGAGAACGACATCTATGTCTATGCTGACAAACCCATCCAGTCGGGAGACGGGAAGACATTCATCTGCAATACGTTCAGTTTGGACGGTCTCGTGATCGAAAGTCGTGAGAACGACAACACCGCTACGATTAGTGATGTATTCCAGCAGGCAATTGATCTGAGGCCTGATCTGACCATTCTGAAAGTGGATTATGATGATAGGGAGATGGATAGCACCACCACAGTGACGGTCACCATTGCCAATGTGGGGTCTGCTGTTGCCCAACAGGGTTCTGCTATTGTGAGCCTGAAGATCGGCGGGATCTTTCTTAAGGACAAGGAATCCAACCATATCAATCCGGAACTTACCAAGGAGATCGACATCAACGATGACATCGAAATGGAGTTCATCTGGGAGATCCCGGATGAAGATAAGAACTTCACGGTGAAGGCCAATGTGGATCATCCCGATGATTCCAACAGCAAGAACGATCGTCTTACTGTCTATGTACAGACCAATTATCACCGACCGATAGATGTCGTCTGTGGCCCTTCCCTATTACCTCTGTGTGGATTGGTATTTTCACTGATAATCATTTCAATCATCGTGTTCCTCATGAAGCGTGAAAAACTCCATCCAATGAAACCGATCACAACGATACCGAAGCACGGATCCAAGAAAAAAAGAGAGACGCGGAAAAAAGCCTATACATCTCAGCCACCGAAAAAAGTGCATCATCCGAATATCCCAGCACAAGAGAAGAAGAGCAGATCATATGCAAAACTGGATAGACGACTGAAGAAAAAGCTGGATGAATATTCTGCTGAAAACTACCTCTCTCCTCCACCTTCCCCCTCATCGAGCGCCATGCACTCAACCGGATCTCAGATAAGTCCTCACTCCTCCCCCCCTTCCACAATTCACACTTCCACAAACCACCCCTCACCAGTTTATGATATATTTCGCAAACCAAAAGTTCAGCGAGATTCCTCAATCCCCTTTGCCATTCCCATCGAGTATTCAGAATTTGTACGGAAAAGAAGGTGATCAGATGGATCAACAATCCAACTCCCTCCATGAAAACACTTGCACACTAAAAACGTGTGATGTTCAAGCACGCAGACTGATCCTGAGAACCAATCTCTTTCTCGTCACCATCTTCATTGCATTCGTATTCATTGTTCTCATAAGCGTTATACTCAACTGGTCCGGTTCAACAAATTGCCAGGCCCGGACACTCACGGTTGATGGAAACGGGAATGCCAATTTTCTTACGATCCAGAATGCCATCGATCATTCGGATACCGGAGATGTGATTACTGTACGATCAGGGATCTACCTGGAGAACATCATCATTCATACTGAGGTGGAGCTCTGGGGGGAAGACTACCGGAATACCACCATCGACGGACAGAACCAGGGGGACGTGATCAGGGTGACAGCGGACGATGTGGATATACGTGGATTCACGATCCTGGGAAGTGAACTGCATGCCGGGGTCTATGTGTATGAATCACGGAACACAACCATCAGGAATAATTCCATTCTGGGATGTAAAGTCGGTATCCTTGTCCGGGGGAGCGCCACAAACTGTCTGGTGCAGGGGAACAGGATCTTCGGGAACTTCCAGTACGGGATCGATGCCTTGGAGAACAATGGGGAAGTAGTACATGCAGAACAGAACTGGTGGGGAGAGAATTCAGGTCCTTTCCATCCCGACACCAATTCTGATGGAGCCGGCAATCCTGTATCATCCTTTGTCAACTACAGACCCTGGGAAGAGCTCATGGAGATCCATGACGTGAATCTGCGGAAGATCGAGACCGGCAGCATTCTGGTGAACCCGAAGGAACACAAGGAAAACGAATTTTCCTTTATCCTCAAGAACACCGGGAATGTGGATGACCGTTACCGGCTTCTTTTGCAGACGGATACGGGATCCGGGCCATATAGTGGCTGGACCATGAAATTCCGGGACAGGAATGGAGACCTCCAGAGTGAGCTTACCATTCCGGATGATGTGAATATTTCGAGCGGATATGTGGAAGGGTACCTCCCGAGGAATGAGGCTGTTCCAATAGCACTCGTCGTGACCGTGGATGAGGATACCTGGGATGGCCCCTATTCTGACATTGTCATTGCGGTGTATTCCCTCACCTGTCCAGGAGTCATGGACTTCCTCAGCTTCAACCTGACGGTTGCCCGACCCAATATCCGGGTAACCGATGATCCGGATGACTTTCGGATCATCCCCTCGGATGTTCACATTGAAGAGGATGACGATGTGGAGATCAGCGTACGGGTGTACAATGATGGAATCACCGACACCGGGGATTTCTATGTATGGTTCTACAATGGTAAACGAGCACTCCAATGGGATGTGTCAGGGAACTACTTTGCCCGGGAGAAGGTCTTCAATATCCCTCCACACTTCTATGTGGACGTCTTTACCGTATGGTATGAGATCCCGGATGGTGAGAACGATATCTATGTGTATGCGGACAAGCCCATCACTTCGGGATTCCATATTACCGTGGTGAATGGAGAGGTGAGTGGCTACAGCCATGTGCTCGAAAGCCGCGAGAACGACAATACCGCTACGATCTCCGACATATATCAGGAGATGATCGACCTGCGGCCTGACCTTACCATTATCGATGTCGATTTCGATGACCGGGAGGTGGATTCCACCACCACGGTGACGGTTACCATTGCCAATGTGGGGAAGGCTGTTGCCAAACAGGATTCCGCCATTGTGAGCCTCAAGATCGGAGGAGTCTCCCTCAAGGGCAAAATGTCCAAAAGGATACATCCCTACCTCACCGAGGAGATCGATATCGGTGATGATATCGATATGGAATTCATCTGGAAGATCCCCGATGATCCTAAAAACTACACCATGAAAGCCACTGTGGACCATCCTGATGATTCCAACAGCAGGAACGATCGTCTCACAACTTATGTGGTCTCTCAACAACCGCCATGCTGCTTCCCCCAGGATACTACGCTTGAACATCTTGGAGACTTCTGTTATGCCATATTCCTGATATTTTTGGGATACTTCCTCTGCTGTCTTTCCAGGAGACAGCGGGGGATGATATCCGTAGTGAATGAGGAAGAAGGCGGAGGGTGTGAGAATACGAAGGCCGGGCAGAAGAATGGACCGGCGAAGCTCGTCCCGAATGGGAAGGGAGTCAAGCCCAAGAAGAGGAAGAAGCGGAAAAGGAAGGGGTCGGGGAAATCCCCTCCGAAGTCCAAAAGACCCCCTCCCAGAAAGAATGGTCCTTTACCCCCGCCGTCGTACTATCAGTCAGGAACCTCACCCGGAGGCGACGTGATCACCGAGACGACGATTACGACCAAGGACACGGATAGCACAGATTTGGAGTGACAACTGGTCGTCGCTGCGGTTGACCCGAAGGCATGAGGATCACTGAGAACCGCAGGTTCGAGGTCTGGTCGAGTGTGCAACACTCGATGAAGGAAGATCAGAATGCCGGTTGAGCAAGCATTGCTCGATGAGGAATGAGGACTTGTTCGAGTTCCAGTTGATTGCGTAGCAATCGATGAGGAGTGAGGAACTTGCTTCCGAGCTGCGGACAACGAAGTTGTCAAGCCGGATTAACGCGGATTTCACTGGTGATGGGATTGGATGCTCGGAAGGGCACAGAGCCGGAGGCAATGGGGGAGTGGTTTGATGATCAATGTGCTCCGTCTTCCTTCCGACCCAGAACACCAAAATATGCAAAAACCATCGTAACTTTAATAATTGAGAAGTATCATAGGAGTTAGAACTGCATGAAATGAATCAAGTGGGATAGGCACTATGGCAAAGAGATCGACACATGTAATGATACTGGCTTTCTGTGGATTCCTGGCGTTAATGATTTGTGCTATTCCTCAATCCCAGGGTGAGACCATCGTGGTGGATTGGGGGGGAAGCGGGGATTTCACGAGCATACAGGATGCGATAAACAACTCATCAGACGGGGACACTATCCGGGTTTTCGACGGGGAATATCGAGAGGAGGTCATTATCCATACATCAATACACCTGATTGGAAACGGTTCCGAAACGACGACCATACATGGGGGAGGGGTGGCGAGGCAGGTGGTGAGGATCAAAGCCGACAATGTTACCCTTGAAGGGTTTCAAGTAACCGGCAGTAATTCCACATATCCGGGTGTCGGATTATCCGTTGAATCCAATAATATCACAATTCAGTACACTAATTGTTCCAACAACAGGTATGGGATATCCGCAATAGGATCGAACGGCTTTCGACTCCTGAACTCTGAGGTATCCAATAACACCGCCAGCGGCATCGGTCTCTCATATCTGAATCATGCAATCATTGAGAACACTATCATCTCCGGCAATAACTACACAGGCATCTACCTGAGCAGGACGGAAAACATGACCATCCTCAACAATTCCATTTCCCACCACTCCTACAGTATCAGCTTCTGGATGTCTCAGAATGCGATGGTTACACGGAATCGTTTCAAGAACTGCAGCAATGGTCTCAGGCTTCACTATCAGAACACAAATTTAACGATCTCCCACAATTCATTCCTGGCCTCCAGCTACGGGCTGGGGCTTAATAACGCAACCAATATTATGATCCATGATAACCTCTTCAATCTGACGTATAGTGGAGTCTATCTTTTTGACACAGATCTGGTCACCCTGCTGAGCAATCGATTCATCGATCATTCGGAATATTCGATTATGGTGAGAAACTCAATGCGATGCACCCTCACCAATAACTCCATGACCATGACTGGTCTCCGCATCGAAGGAGATATTCTGGTACACTGGAATTCGCATGACGTTCATACATCAAATACTTTGAACGGGAAGACTATCACTTATCTTCATGACGACTCGGGACCCATTCCGGACATTCAGGACACGTCCCAGCTCATCATCGTAAACTGGACTCAATTCACCATCGGGAACCTGACCCTGGCACAGGGAAGGATGGCTATGCAACTGGGATTCGTTGAGGATGGTTTCATTCAGGGGAATGTAATCGACAACTGCACAGGTACAGCACTAACTCTCTGGAATTCCAAAAATATGACTGTCCTCGACAATCAGATATCAGGTTGCTATTTTGGGATACTGCTCCGTAATAAGGCAATTGGAACTATCATTAAGAACAACCTAATCATGCGATGTGAGGTCGGCATATACCTATGGACCGGAAGCGATTCCATTACCATGGAGAACAACACCTGCACAGAGAACGTGGACGGGATATGGCTCTCTTCCTCATCGAATTGCACGATTAAAAACAATCACCTCGCCCGGAATCAGCACGGTCTGATCCTCCGATCCAGTTCTTCGAACCATGTTCTTCACAACACTCTATCCAACAATACCGATAATGGACTCTTCATTTCCTATGAATCCTACAACAACACAATCATCGGAAACACCATCACACAAAACAGGAACGGCGTTTTCTTCCGTGTCAATGCAACCGGAAATGAGATCCATTTTAATGAGATATTTGCCAACCGTGAGTACGGGATCAATGCAACCGAGGCTTCGGATGAAATGATCAACGCCACAGAGAATTGGTGGGG
Organism: uncultured Thermoplasmata archaeon; assembly: GCA_964613025.1. Classification (GTDB taxonomy): domain Archaea; phylum Thermoplasmatota; class DAOVMN01; order DAOVMN01; family DAOVMN01; genus CAZTGJ01. Next base: position 12,355 of record CAZTGJ010000074.1, read on the forward strand.
TCACAACTCCGGACCCTTCAATCAATCAGATAATCCTCAAGGCCTCGGTGATAATATCACCGGCCCAATTGCTTTCGACAAATGGGAGACCCGGGGACCGATCTACACATTTTCCGTTACCTCTTCCACACCCCTACAGGAGGTCCCCCTGCATCCCATTGCCCCGAGAACCTTTCAACACCGATTTTCGCGAGCCTTTTAATAACGACAATTCAACCTTGCTTGAAA
>CAZTGJ010000075.1:0-12578 GCA_964613025.1 uncultured Thermoplasmata archaeon
CATCACTCAGGGAATGAAAATCGCACTTACTTCACATGGCTGAACTCTTACAAAAAAAAGAAAAACATATAAGAGGGTGTTTCATAACGAAACATCAAATTATATTTAATCATCGTCAAATATAAATATCATAGCACCATGTCCTTTCTCATGAAAGAACAAATTTATGCGAAACCGTACAATCTTGGTCAGCAACTCCTTGTTCCTATTGATATCAACGAAGTACTTCCTGAAAATCACCTTTCTCGTTTCATTGCTGACGTTACAATAACCCTTGATTTGAGCGTACTTTCCAAATCCTGTGATGAACACATTGGTCAGAGACCATACGATCCCCGTATGATGTTCAATTTGCTGTTTTATGGATACTGTGTTGGGGTACGATCTTCAAGAAAAATTGAAGAGAGAATTCATCTTGACCTGGCTTTTCGTTACCTCGCAGCTGGACATTATCCCGATCATGTTACACTCTCGCGTTTCAGGGAAGAAAATCTTGACATACTTTCGCCCCTTTTTGTTCAAGTATTAATGATCTGTAAAAAAGGAGGACTTGTCAAACTCGGAAAAATAGCTATTGACGGAACAAAGATTAAAGCGAACGCTTCATTGAGAAAAACAAAAGACTACAACGCAATTAAAACTGAATACGATGAGCTTGAGAAGAAAGTGAAATCACTCTTTAGAGAAGCCCAAAAGAATGATGAACACGAAGATTCTCGGTATGGGAAAAATAGGAGAGGTGATGAACTTCCAGAAAAACTTTGTAATACTCAGGATCGTTTGAAAGAGTTAGAAAAAATCAAGAACGAGATGGAAACTGAAGCGAAAAGGATTGCTGAGAAAAAGGATGAAGAGATTGCGAATAGAGAGCTGGAAGAAAAAGAATCCGGGAAAAAGAGGCGAGGAAGAAAGCCAAAACCTTTGAGTGATATTCCTGGTGAAAAAGCACGACACAATTTCACAGATCCTGATTCCCGAATCATGAAAGAAAATAGTACCAAAGCATTTGTCCAAGGATATAACTGCCAGAACGTGGTGGATACTGATTCACAGATCGTCATTTCATGTGATGTAACTCAGGATGCCAACGATAAACATCAGGCAATTCCAATGATCGATGAATTTGTAAAGATCATCAAGCAGCTTGGGCTACAACCGAAAGAAGTGATCACACAGCTTCGTCTTTTATTGGATGCTGGGTACTTCACTGAGGTTGATCTCAAGAAGTTGATGAGCAACGGCTGGGACATTTTTACTACACCAGATAGTTCTCTTTCAAATGGAAAGAAAATTCAAATGAAGGGAAGAATTCCAAAAAATATCAGCTTCCCTGATAGAATGAGAAGAAAGACAAAAACGAAGTGTGGAAAAGAGATATACAAAAAAAGAAAAATCGTTGAAGCACCCTTTGGTCAAATTAAAGAGGCAAGAGGAATACGTCGATTCCTGTTGCGAGGATTGAGAAAAGCTAAGGGAGAGTGGACTCTTATCAATTTAACTCACAATCTGCTTGTAATGCATAGAAATGGAGTGAAAATCTAAGAAAAAGGGAAGAAAAAAGGAGAATTTTAGTCATTCCCAATTTTAAAAGAAATGATTGTGTTCCTTCAGATTGATTTTTGTGAATCGATAATGGATAGAATGTGAAATGTTCATAATTCTTTCATGAAATCAGTGTTCTGAAACATACTGATAAGATAAGTAAATGAAAATTAAAAAAGTCAGAAGATGCGGTATACGATTCAGAAAGTCAGGTGCAGGGGGGAAGGAATGAGCATTTATGTGAGGTCCGGTTGAGTGTGTGTGAGGTGCAAAGCACCGAGGACCGGATGAACACGAAGTGTTCGTTGAGGTGGGAAGAACGGAGTTCTTAGCACTGGTTGAGCCCAGAGGGGTCGATGAAGTAGCGCTCGATGAGGTGGGAAAGGGGGGAAAAGAAGAGCAGGGGTGTGTGCGGAAGTGGGTGGAAGTGAGAAGAAAATGGGAGAAGCGGATGGAAGTGGGTGGAAGTGAGGGGAAGCGGAGGGACACTGAAGGGCTACAAAAATAGGATTTACTTCCAGAAAAGCTCCCTGCCCCGATGGGTAAGCTCAAGCACTTTGCTGTTCCCCTTTGAATGCTCTATAACATACCCTGTGCTAATGAGGAAGATCAACCGCTTCCGAACCGTGGGCCTGCTGATCCGCAGGTCCTTTGCAATGTTCGAATAGGAAGGCTTCAAGCCGATGGCATTCTGTTTGTACACAAAACGGAGTAGCGAAAGATGATCGTCACTGAGGATGGACTGATGCTGGGATTCTATCTCCCTGCATTCCAACTCGATGAGCCGGAGTTCCTGTTTCTTCACGGTAAGCGGATCAAGGGAAAGAATAACGATGAACTGTCGCAGGACCGCCTGCTCCCTGAGGTAATGAAGGAACTCAAGAGATGAGGTGAAATCGGATGTGAAGATCAGATAGTCGAACCGATCAATAATGAGAACGTTCCGTCTGGAAAGTCCGGATACTAAGGATTTCAGCCTTGAAAGGTCAGGTTTTATTGTGCGCTTGCCCCCGGATTGAGCAAGCCAGAAGTAGGTGAATTCCTCATTAAGCCTAACCTTCCAATCTGCCTCACCGGCTCGGGACAGCACTGTGCCTGAATAGCCGATAGTGAGAAGGTCCTTCATTGCCTCGATGGACAGGGATGGGGTGGCCTCCTTCACAAGATAGAGATTTCCTTCCTCTAACTTGAATTTCATGAGCTTCCGTTTCATCTCCTCCTCGGCATTCTTCCTCTGGGTGATATCCTCCAGGCTTCCCTCGTGGAAAACAGTGACGCCTTCCCCATCACTTTTACCGTCACCAACATCTTTACCAACTCCTTCACCGCCGATCATGAGCCGTGAATTGATGCTCACCCAAATCGTGCTTCCGTCCTTGCATTGAAGCTGGGTCTCGAAATCCCTGATCACTCCGCTCTCTCCCATGAGGGTTTCATATCGATCCTTGTCTCCTGGATCAAGGAACATGGCAGGGATTCTGACCTCGTCAAAACACTCCCGATCTGCGAACTTCAACGCATTGACAAGAGCAGTATTGGCATCCAGCACCTGGCCATCCTCGGTCATTCTGAAGAGGGGTATGGGTATGCCGTTGAAGAGTTTCCTGTAGCGATCCTCGCTCTCCTTGAGCTTTTTGTCCACTTTACTCCGGTACAGAGAGATTGCGATGTTGCTCTTGAGATCAACCTCCTCGAAGGGTTTCACAATGTATCCGAGAGGTTCCGTGATCTTTGCGCGTTGAAGTGTTGTCTCATCCGCATGGGCTGTAAGATAGATCACCGGGATTCCCAGTCGTATACGCAGCTCGTCAGCGGCTTCCACCCCATCCATCTTCCCTGCAAGCTTTATGTCCATGAGCGCGATGTCAGGGTTTTCCTTTGCTGCGATCTCCACTGCCTTTTCTCCGGTGCGCACTGTTGCAACCACGGCATATCCGATCTTTTTCAGCTTCCGCTTGATCTGATTGGCAACGATCATCTCGTCCTCCACAACGAGGACCCGTGGTTCACTCACGTATATACCTCCGGTGTATCCTTAATTGATGTGCTTGTGGCAATTTACGAAGTGAAACGTATCAGGATACCTTCTCATCCGAATACTGCTCATTGGATCTCCATCCAGTTATGGCAATGGGATTGGACAGAACTTTATCATAAATAAATATTGCGCAGATACGGGAAATGCCAGCATGTTCTCACAATAAGATTGCTTTACTTTTTCATACTTTTTTCCATTACGTTATTGTGTTGGTGCGGCACCCCGCTTCCCCCCACCCCTAATTCTGTTATTTCGTATCTGGTTGTTTCGCCTTATCCCCCTGCACCCCCCCATATGTTGAATTGTTGTAGTTGTTGGACTGTCGTAATGGCGCTTCATCATATGAATTGTATGATTTGAATGACATAGTGCACGTGCTGGGGGGGCAGGTGGGGGGGTGGGGGAAGTGGAATGGAGTGACAGCGTGAGAGTATTGGTGTTGCTAGTGGTGGGGAGGTGAGAGGTGGGTGGGGAAGGAGGCGAAATTGAGGAGATATTGAGATCATATCATGCACGATCCATTCGAGCATCCAATCCCCTCATAAAATAAATCTGTGAAATCCGCTTAATCAGCGTAATCTGTGTCCTGGTCGTCTCATGGCAATCCATCACCAATCGCTGGGCTTGGCAATGACTTCACGAACCTTGGTGTCCAGGATCCTCCGCGTAGAAGCAGCACGAACCAGTTCAATGGTATCCGCCCCGAAATGGGTACCTGCTACCGCAATAATATCCTCGCCCTCCTTCACCAGCCCGGCATCAGCAGCCATGCAGGCGATCTCCACGCACACCTTGGTTCCCTGACCCAGCAACCGAAGGGCATCGGCCATGGCATTCACCGGAGTATAACTGCTCCTGTTCTTCCTGAGGCAGTCCTCGATCCCGTGGAAGGGCATTGTCCCGGTAAGAACTCTGATCCCGCCAGACTCCAGTTTCTGCCTGACGTCCTCAGGAAGTTCCTGGTTGCCGGGTTCCCGGAAACCGGTGCTGTGGGTGACAGCGATCACCTGGATGCCAGATCCCTGGAAAACCTCAAGGGCGGTCTGACCGCACTCCCCTTTTGTGGTTGCGATCACTACAGTGTCAATTCCCCGTTCTTCCGCTGCCTTCCTCGCAAGCGTGATTACTCCTTTTGTGGACGAATCCTTTGTATCGATCATGTGTTCACCTCTCTTTTCCGGATACTATGGTTGCGCGTGTGTGGATGCATGATACCAGCGCCGCTGTCCGGCCTCCATACCTCCCTGTTCTGCTAATAGAGCCCCTCGATGCTCAGATACCGCTGGCCAGTATCCGCAAAGACAGGGACGATGAGCTTTCCCCTGTTCTCAGGTCTCCGTGCCAGTTCCCGTGCTGCCCAGGCTGTCATACCGGAGGTGATGCCTGCCAGAATTCCCTCTTTCATAGCCAGCTCCCTGCATGTCGCAAAGGAGTCCTCCTCGGTAACGGTCATGGCTTCGTCAAGCATTTCCTTTCTGTAGAGCTTGGGAATGAATCCCGGGCTGGTCCCGGCCTGACGGTGTGGCTGGAACTCTCCCTTGGAGATCATGGGTGCAATGGCCGGTTCCACGCCCACGATCCGGAACTCCGGTTTCCTGGGTTTGATGTATTCCGCAACTCCCATGAGGGTTCCGGTGGTGCCGAGACCCGCCACCATGATATCGATCTCCCCGTCGGTATCCTTCCAGAGTTCGGGCCCGGTTGTCTCCCGATGGGCTGTGATGTTTGCCGGATTGCCATGCTGCTCGATGTAGAAGGAATTGGGGATCTCTTTCTGGAGCTCCAGGGCTCGTTTCTTCGAACCGGTGGTTCCCTCAGAAGCAGGGGTGAGCTCCAGTTGTGCTCCGAAGGTCGTGAGCAGCCGTTTCCGTTCCTCGGTCTGGATCTCCGACATGCAGATCAGAAGTTTGTATCCTTTCATGGCGCAGATGAAGGCAAGGGCAAGCCCGGTGTTGCCGGAGGTGGCCTCGATGATCGTGGTATCAGGGTTTATCCTCCCCGAGCGTTCCCCCTCGGCGATCATGTAGGATACCGGTCTGTCTTTCACACTGTATGGATTGAACATCTCAAGTTTGGCGGCAATGGTGGCATCGAGCCCTGCTCCGAATCGCTGAAGCCGGACAAGAGGCGTATTTCCAATGAGTTCAGGTAAGCTGTCGTAAATCTTCACGGATACCATCCTCGTTCTCGGTTCACGGAATACTTTTCTGGTATGGTTATTGTAATTGTTCTTAAGTGTGTCTGATTGGGATTCGATTCGCACTCCTGATAGATATGATCAATGTTCAAAACGCCGTTTCTATAGAATCGGCTGGGAACAGTCCCTCCGTGGATAGATACCGTTCCCCGGTGTCGTAGAAGAAGCAGATGATGGTCTTCCCCTGCATCTCTTCCCGCTCTGCAATCTGTCCTGCCACCCAGGCCGATGCACCGGAAGTAGGGCCCACCAGCACACCCTCCCGTTTCGCTATCTTACGAACCGTCTCGTAGGCCGTCTCATCCTCCACCAGCATGATCTCGTCACAATTCTCCCGGGACCGCTGAAAATTCTCGGTGACGAAACCCGGTCCGATCCCAATGATCCTGTGCTTTCCCTGCACCCCACCAGAATAGACAGGGCTTGCGGCCGGTTCGAAACCAACCACCCGAATACCGGGATCCATCCTTTTCAGGAACCGTGAGAGTCCGTCGAAGGTTCCCGATGTCCCGAGGCCAATAACGACCGCTCCGATCTCTCCCTTCTGCCCCCCGGTCTGTTCCCAGATTTCCGGACCGGTGGTCATTTCGTGTGCCCTGCCATTATCGGGATTTCCGTGCTGATTCACAAAGAAGGTGGTTTCCGGATGGCCCCTGCAGTAGGCGATGGCCCGTTCCCTTGCTCCTTTGGTATGCTCTGCCGCAGGAGTGATCATGACCCTGGCACCGTAGGCACAGAGTATCTTCTGCCGCTCCAGACTGCAGAGCTCACTCATGAATACCCGGACATCGAATCCCATCATGGCACCCAGACTTGCGATGGCAATGGCAGTGTTCCCGCTGCTTGCCTCCACCACTTCAGTTTCCCTGCTGATCTTCCCCGCCTCCATGGCGGTTCGGATCATATTCAGGACCGGACGATCCTTGATGGACATGGGGTTTCTGAGCTCAAGTTTGGCAAGGATCCGTGATCCCGATTCCGGGAATAATCGACGGAGTTCGAGCAGGGGTGTGTTTCCGATGAGCTGGGTAAGGTCTTTGGCTACGAACATTTCTCTCATCCTCTCGCGTTTATTTTCATAGATCCTGGTTCAAATATGGTGTTTCTTATCGTCGGATACCGGCTGATTGGTGCATCGAATTGTTATGGTTCCGATTATGGTTGTGGTTATGGTTGTGGTTGTGATTATGGTTGTGATTATGGTTGTGGTTGTGGTTGTGCTTATGGTTGTGGTTATGGTTGTGGTTGTGGTTATGATTGTGGTTGTGGTAAAGTTGTGTATTGATGATAGTTACGGTTCATTGTGGGGGGCGTGGTTCTGTGTGGGTGTGTATGTTTGGGTGGGAGGGAGCAGGGTCCTCATACGGGTATTGATAGGAAGGATCTTCATCAGAAGGATAGCCATGAGAATAATATCCGTCATTTGACGGGTCCTGATAATATGCACCATCGGTGCCAACGTTGAGGTAACCACTCCCTTTCTTTCCCTTTCGCCACATAACAAAGCAGAGAATGAGAAGGACAGACAGACCAATCACGATCATCCCGTTCATCGAGAAGAGCAGGTCCATGGGATCATCCTCATCATCGTCGGTGAGAAGGGTTGGTTTTTCCTGAACCGTAATGGATACCTTCACGACATTCCTGCTCTCCAACCCGTCATTGTCCCTGACCTTTGCCAGAAGGGTGTAGCTGCCCTGGGAGGAATAACTGTGGACAATGACCGGGGATTTCATCCAGCCACTGGTCTGCCCGTCCCCGAAGTCTATGAAGTGCTCTGATATGGTGCCGTCTGAATCATAGGAGCCCTGGAAGGAAAACCGGATATCCGAATTGATGACGAAGGGGGATGGGGGGGGGACGAACACGGCGCGGGGGGATTTGTGGTAGCGGTCCAGAATAATCAGAGTGAAATTATCGACACCGACATTGCCCTCGTTGTCCATGACACGGAGTGTGATGGCATGGGTTCCCACAGACAGACCGGAGGTTTCGAACTCAAGGGAATTGGAAAGAACATCATCTACATCCGAATACCATTCTATGGTCTCAATGGTTCCGTCCGAGTCCTCAGCGAAGGCACTGAACGAAATCCTTTCCGAGGCAAGAGCGGGATTCGGTGAAACAAATTCAATCTCCACATCCGGTGCAATACCAGGTGGGACGGTAAATGTAGAAACCTCGCTGGCAATCCGCCCAAATATGTCCTCCGCAATGACATACCAGGAATAGGATCCCGGGTAGAGAAAGTGAGAATATTCAGTGCCGTAAAGCTCCGCTAGCAATTCCTGACTATCCGATGATCCCAGATATACATAGTATCGAATCGTGTCGTTATCGCTGTCCTCACCATGCCATTCGAGAGTAATGGTATTGTCCACCACCTCATGGTCCAGTGGCCCCAGGAGCTCAACGATGGGGTCGTGGTTCAGAGAAAAGTTCCACGGCCCATAGGAGACCTTGTCGTATCCGTCATCCAGAACAGCACTCCAGATATGTGGGCCATGGTCAAGGCCAAAGAGCTCATAATCAACCGAATCCAGACCATTGGCGAAACGGTAGGTAGCCCCATCGAGATAGAGATCGATAGAAACCTCATCCTCGTCCGCATCATTGCCGCCTTCCGCATCCTCGGTCACCAGAGAGATATTCACCGATGAATTGGCAAGTCGTTGGCCGTGCCACGGCATGAAGGATTCGACCACTGGAAGAGAGTTCATTTGAAATCTCCGCTTTCCGGATTCCGTAAGATCGTATCCGTCGTCCACTTCGACCCACCAGAGATATTCCATTCCCTGCACCAACGGCGAGGAGATAAAAGAGGTTGCATTTCCCATGTACAGCATTTCCAGAGTGCTGCCACGAGCATAGAGTCGATAGGACAGATCATCTCCGTCGAGATCATGGGCTTCCCAGCTAAAGGAAACCTCTCTCCATGGAAGCCGCTTCTCATCCGCAGGGCCTAGCAGATTGATCTCTGTGGGATTGTTGTCATACCTGAACTCCCGCTCCTCACTCCAGACGATCCGACCATAGGGATCCACAGCTCTGACTCGCCATGAATAGTATTTCCCCACAGTGAGGGTATCCACATCCACAATGAGGTTCCTGAGGGTGAGATTATCGAACCTATGCAGCTCCTGGGAATCCAGGGACCGGATCTCCACCAAAAAGGCAAGCGGATCATCCTCCGGATCGACGATCTCCCACTCAAGGTCCACGGTCCCCTGGAGGAACGACCCGTTTGCAGGATTCTCCAATGATACCGTTTGTGTGGTGTTCATGATAATAGTAAGACTACCCGTTCCATTGGTGAGGTTGTCCGACACATCGAGCCTGATCTCATGGATCCCGCGCTCTAGGTTCATAAAGAAAGCAGGCTCGTCCCCCAGGAATCCGGCAATATCGGAACTCCATGAGTATGTGAGATCAGCCGGGTCAGTGCTGTCAGGATCTACCACGGCCGAGGTGAAGTTCACAGGTAATTCCGGAGAATATGCATTCATGTGAATGGGAGATTCCAGAAAAACCATGGGAGGTTGATCGTTGATCCAGTCTGCGATGTTGAGACCGAAGATGAGATTATCATTGTCATAGAGTCCATCATCCCCGAGAACACCGGTGTCCGAGAGGGCCACCACATGACCCTGACTCTGACCCTGCTCAACCACCGAGACGGCACACAGGACATTGGAGAAAATCAGACTCTCATCCCGCACCACTTCCATGGCATTCCCTGTGGTTACGATGGTAAGCTCTGAGATCTCAAAATTGAGGGAATCAACATTCTCGGTGATCTCATGAACCTCGATTTCGTTGGTGGTTCCCGGAAGACCATCGGTTGTGGACCATCCGACCCCAGCAAAGGCGGTGAGATCCTCCATGAGCGTACCGTTCTCCCCTGCCACTGCAAGGAGACCCCCTCCCCTTCGTACGAATTCCTCAATGTGGTTCCTCTCCTGTTCGGTGAATGCCTGATCGGGATCGAATGTCATGAAAGCAGTCATGCCATCGAAGGTATTCTCGTCAATAGTGCCCCGGTTGATATGAACCTGAAAGTCATTATCAGTCAGTTCCTGAAGAAACATAAGGGGTACAAATGTCGTATGGTTGAGATCGATGACGATCTTCCCCAGAGGATAAAAGACCCGAATCGTTTCATTGTACCAGTTGTTCATCAACATTCCTTCCTCATCCATGGGAAGCACATGGATACGGAGCTCATAGGCATCACGATCACCATTACCATCACCGCTATCACCGAGACCCTTGGGTGTCCAGTGAAACCTCACGGTCTCAATGGCATCAGAGAGAAGGTCTCCGATCTCGGATGTATCCACAACCTGTCCATTCACCAGTAATTCAACGGTTACGTCGGAGGCATCCTCCTCCCCGAAATTTGCAACGATGCCGGATATCTCGGCCTTTTTGTAGGGTTCGAAATAGTCGGGAAATTGGTGGTCGAAAACAAGGAGGTCCTGTTGTTCCCTCCCTCTCCCTGAGACAACCAGGGAAAAAGGTTGATCGATGAAAAGGGTTGAGAGGTCGGCATCCATAACAATCTCCTGAGCGGAGACGGTAATATCCCACTCCCCTGCCTCGGGGGTTTCGATGAAGACATTCTCCACGTTGTTCAGATCATCCCGATCACCATCCGGGGACGACCACTTGCTGGTGTTGAGCCCAAAATTCCCGGAATATGTCACTCCTGAGGGGGAAACCACCGTAAGGTCGAGATCGTTAATCAGATTCCGGGTTGAGGCGGTGCTTCCCGGAACATCGGTCCAGACAAGGGATATTTTAAGACGCTGTCCCGGATCGGCCTTCACGGTGAAATTTTCGGATCCTCCCCAGATCAGGGGATATTCCTCGTTCACGATGAACTGCTCCTTTCCAAGAGAATACAGAGTTCCCACATCCACATGTCCCCATCCCTGGGCAAACCGTTCGACCTTGTCCATATCATACTGGTGTGCATTTGCAATGGCAAGAGCCTTCACAGTTGAAGCATGTGGACGCTCGTAGAAGGGATTGTTTCCGAAATGGTTCTCCTCGTACATCTGGTAAATGAGTGAAATGGCCCCTGCGTTCACCGGGGTTGCTCCGCTGGTTCCACCGAAAGATGAGGTGTAACTTCCCGGTCGAGTGGTGTAAATGCTCTCGTAGGGTCCGCAGAGATCGGGTTTGATCCGTCCGTCATCTGCCGGACCTCTGTTCCCCTGCCCCCCGGTGTGGCGATCGTCCTCCCAGTCGGTGTTATCTCCATGCCGGATCCCCCCCACTGCAATAACGTTCTTCGCAACGGCATCCTGGCTGCAGGCCTGTTCCGCGCCTCCGTTCCCTGTTGCATAGAGCATGGTCACATCAAAATCCATGATCGCACGATCGTCCTCCGTGGACATGATGCTGTAGGAACTGTCCGGAGATCCCTGATACCATGAATTACTCTGAAATACTCCATCCCAATTATTCACCAGATTGTAGATGGATTGGTAGCGCTGGACTCCCCAATCACAGAATACGCCCCCGGATCCCGGTGCCATGCCCAGTGCCCGTTCATCCACACCTTTGGCAAAAACGATCCCGAATGTTGACGTTCCATGACTCTCCTCGCTCACCGCCCCATCGGTGCCGATAAGCTGATCCACGAACTCCGGATGGTCGAGATCGATGCCATTATCCTTCACTTCCCCTACCACCCCGCTCCCGTCGAAGGGAACATCGTACATATCCTCCGCTCCGGTGTACTCCCTGATGTTGTCCATGAGTGCCACCATTTCACCAAGGGGTTCGATCCGCTCTACCCAGGGAAGATGAGATACCCTGATGATCTCCCGAATATCGAGCCGTGCCTGTATTACCCAATTGATCGAACCGTCTTCAATGATCTCCCCGCCAAGCTCCTCTACGAGCATGGAAACGATTGCAGGATCGCATGATTTCCAGTAGAGCTGGATGCTCACGTCGGTTTCTTCCTCTTCCCCCGTCTCCTCGGCATCATCCTTGGAATGCTGACCAACCAGAAGCTCACGATTGATACGATAGGCGGGATGGTATGCTCCGACCCATCTCACACTTGGGATATCACGGATAGCATCGAGATCCAATGGGAATACAATGAAAGTGTGGTCCTTGATAAAGGTGAGGATAACCGAATGCTCGGCTAACTCAGCTCTCCATTCCGGTCTTACGGAACCAGCGAACTGAACCATTGCAACATCCGATGCATCTCCGATCAATTGGTCGGGAATGTATGGTTCACCATCCAGTGGATCGAATGCTGCAAATTTCAGATAGATGACCCCTTCCCCCGATTCAACGAAAGAGGAACCGTCGTCTCCGGTAGCAGATTCCAGCGGAACAGAAAAAAGGAGTGATACTAAAAGGAGGGGGATAATTCCGAGGGCCAGCCGCATGACAGAAAGGGGGGATTGTATCATATAAAATAGTTTTGGCGGAATGACGGTTCACATTACTGCTGATCATCACCCTAAGTTCTGATAATCATGCTGGAATATAGATGACCATTCATTATTGAGACATGTGTTGAATGTATAATAAAAATGTTAATGAAAGTGACGATGTGTTGTTCGTAAAGTGTTATGTGAATTGTAATTGAAAGTGACGATGTGTTGTTCGTAAAGTGTTATGTGAATTGTAATCGAAAGTGACGATGCGGTTGTTCGTAAAGTGATATGTGAAATGCGATTGAAAGTGACGATGAGAATTGTGCACTACATTGGCGATCATGTAAGAGTTCAGTGATCTGAAGCCCTCCTACACTGGAAAGTACACATTTCA
>CAZTGJ010000076.1:0-12492 GCA_964613025.1 uncultured Thermoplasmata archaeon
TCATCACTCAGGGAATGAAAATCGCACTTACTTCACATGGCTGAACTCTTACGAGAAATAGAAAATAATAATAACAATAAATATAATCGATGCGACCCACCATGGAAGAAATACGATCTATTTGAATTATTCCCGGAGGAAAAAAATGGGATTATTCAGAAAATCCAAGAACCAAGAGAAGGTATTCGCCGAGGATGACGATCCGATATGGTCTGAGCTTCGAAAGTTTCGAGAGACCCAGAAACGCAAATTGATGGGGGAGGGCGGCAATGCCAATATTGACTCTGAGAATAACGTTTCTTCCACAATCCCTCCCACCTCAGAATCCACTGAAGTAGAAAGCAGATCTCCTACGTCAATACCAGGTATCATGGAAACAGCCCATGAATACCAGTGCAAGCATTGTGAATTAAAATTCAAAGAAAGCTGGAACCGATGTCCAAAATGTGGTGGGGACGTCCAACCCTTGGGACTCGACAAATCTGAGGACATTCGGAAACTGTATCCGGAACCCCAGCCTGCAATGGTGCAGGGGATAGGACAGGGCATTCCTGAGAAACAAGTTCCATCCGGGGCGTCACCATCCAAGGAAGAAAAGGTGAAAAAGGTCAGGAAGATAAAAAGGATCCAACCTCAGAAGAACGGAAAAACCGCCAGGCAGAATGGTTCTTCTGGAAAACAGGCATCCTCCCAATACCCACCTCATTTGAGATCGAAAAGAAAAACTCAAACCATGGGAACCTCATCAAAATCAAAAACATACTCAAACTCTGGATCCGGGATTGATGCACAAGATCAGCGGGAAATGGACAGCCTGTTCAATGAGGACCCCATACTGGATGACAGGAATATAAAACTGAAGGAAGCAAAACTGAGCCCTAAAAGATCATGGAAGAATGTCGCACCCATTGTCGATACATCCACTCCAGTCCACACTCCACCTCCGGAAGTTCGGAGCATGCTCAAGGACCTCATGAAGTCCGAGGTGGACCCTGCAGGAGGGAAATTAATAAATAAATGTCCGGATTGTGGTTTCACGAACCCGCCCGGATCATGGGAATTCTGTATGAAATGCGGTTTCAGATTTTGATTTTCCTTTCCAAACTCTTTTTGTGCGGATGAACGCCACTGCATTACCCTAACAAATATGAGGAGCTGTTCGAAAAAATCTTTGAAACTATTGTCATGATTATTGAAGAGATTCCACGAGATTCCTGGCAACCTTTCCCGGGTCCTCTGCGTTGTAGATGGATCTCCCCACGATGATGTAATCAGCACCACTATCGATGGCCTTTTTGCCATCCCCACCCTGAGCACCGATTCCCGGAGATAATATGACTGCCCCCCTACCGGCCAGTTCTCGGATATGTCTGATCTTGTCAGGCCTGGTTCCGGGGGCGATGAATCCTTTGATGCCCGCCCTGAGAGAGATGTCGATGTTCCGATCGATGATCCCGTCATAGCTCTCAACAGCTCCGGGATGGGACAGCTCCACAACTGAGAACACGATCCCATTATAGGAGTCGGCGATATTCTTTACGATCTCAAGACTGTCAATACCGGAAATGGCATGGATTATCATTGCTGATGCCCCACGCTTGAATGCATTCTCTGCAATGAGCCTGCTGGTGTTCGGGATGTCAGCGATCTTGAAGTCACAGATCACAGGCCGAATCCTAGATATCTCATTCACCATGTCCGGTCCGCAGGTGAGCACCAACGGCCAGTTTATCTTCACCGCATCAACATGATCCCTTACCTGCTCCACTATAGCCATAGCCTTTTGCCTGTTCGTCACATCCAGTGCAAGAATCAGTCTGCTCTCCGGTTTCATGTGCATCCCATGGATGGAGTGATATAAATTGCTATCCGTTTTACCCGCCCCCCTTGCCCACTCTTTCTGTGCTTCTCCATCCTATCCACGTCTCCTGGGTTCCTTCATTAACCTCCCTTCTCCATTCCCCACTTCCACTCCGCTCCCTGCTTGCCTTTCACGTTCTATTCCGTTATTCCACTACCCTCCACCCCACTCACACCTCCCCTCTACCATCCTCCTTTCCCACCCCCACCCCCCCCAACGATAGAAAAACCATAATAAATGATAATCCAAAGCCGGTGTATGACCCGAGAGGTAGTTGAGCGTTTCCTGAGATATGCAGCCATAGACACCCAGCCAAAGGAAGGGGTGGAGGATAAGTACCCGAGCACAAAGAAGCAGTTCGATCTTCTGAACCTGCTTGTGGAGGAGCTAAAGGATATGGGGATGCAAGAGGTAGAGATCGATGAATACGGCTATGTCACCGCTACACTTCCTTCCAATCTCCCTCAAGGATCGGATGCACCGGTCATCGGCTTCCTCGCCCATGTGGATACCTCCCCCGAAGCTGCAGGGGACGGGGTAAAACCCGTGATCCATGAGAATTATCAGGGAGGACCTATAGTCATCAATGCAGAAAAGGAGCTGATCCTCACTCCTGAGGAGAACCCGGTGTTGAACGAGAATATTGGAAGCGATATCATCACCAGTGACGGGACAACGCTCATCGGAGCTGATGATAAGGCTGGTGTGGCGGAGATTATGACGGCCATGAACCACCTTATCTCACATCCTGAGGTTACTCACGGGAAAATCAGGGTAGCATTTACTCCGGATGAGGAAGTAGGAAACGGAACCAAATATTTCGATGTGGAGAAGTTCGGTGCGGATATTGCCTACACGATCGACGGAAGCGTTCTTGGGGAAGTGGAGAACGAGAACTTCAATGCCGCAACCGGTATTTTCAGACTCAAGGGTTACAATGTCCATCCTGGATATGCAAAGGACAAGATGAGGAATTCCATGCGTGCTCTTGGGGATATCATCACCCGGCTCCCACAGGATATGGCTCCGGAGACAACCGAGGATCGCCAAGGGTACCTTCATCCCCATCACAGCACCGGAGGAGTGGACGATTCCGAGCTCAAGGTGCTTATCAGGGATTTCGAGATCTCAGGTATGGAGGAGAAAAAATCACTGCTAAAGGGGATCAGGGAGGAAGTAGCGGGGCTCAATCCGGGGATCGAGATAGAGCTTGAGATCAAGGATTCCTATCAGAACATGCGGATTCAGATCGACAAGGATCCCAGGGTAATGGACTATGCAATGAGGGCTGTAACATTGGCTGGCATCGAACCGAAGCTCCACATCATCCGGGGGGGAACAGACGGGGCACGGCTGAGCTACAAGGGACTCCCAACTCCGAATATCTTCACCGGTGGACGGAACTTCCATAGCATCAAGGAATGGATCCCTGTGCCGGCCATGGAAAAGGCAGTTGAAGTGGTGGTGAACATCGCCAGACTCTATGCTGAAGATAACTAATGCGGAATTTCAAATAAGACATTCTGATCACGAGATTCAGATCTCGATTGGCTCTTCACTGTGAGCTGAGTGTCTTTCGTCACACTCTCCACCCCCTTAGTATTCCCTTCAGCTATACCTACCCCTCATTCTCCCCCTCTATCTTCTCCCCCATCTTTTCCATCTCCTTCCCTTTCTTCTTTTCCATCTTCTTCTCCCTCATCTTCTCTTTCTTCATTTCTTTCTTCTTTTCTTTCAACGCTTCTTTCTTTTATTCTTTCAACACTTCTTTCTTCTTTTCAATCTCCTTCTCCCTCATCTTCTCTTTCTTCATTTCTTTATTCTTTTCCTTCTTCTTCCCTTTATTCGTTTCTTTCAATATCTCTTTCTTCTTCTCATTCAACTTCTCCTTTTTCTTCTCAGCCCGCTTTTCCTTCCACTCCGAAAAGAACTCCAGCAGCTCCCTGCTCATGATCCTTTCCGTGAGCATCTTCTCATCTGGTGAGAACATCTCTGAGGACTTCTTCAGATATGGAGAGAATTCCTCTTTTACCACAGTAAAATAACCAAGCGAATTGATCTCTCTCAGGGCATCACGGTAGTAGTCAAGGATATCCTCATGCACAATCTCAGCACTCACTTTCCCCGAAGCACGGATCGTTTTCTTCATGGAGCGTACTCTGCCCATGGTGCGCATAGTTACTGCACCTGAGATCTCACCTATGGTTTTATCACTGTTGTGAGCGGTCTTCTCGATCATATTCCAAAGATCCTCCACCTCCTCCAGTGTGATCCTACTCTTTTTTCCGATCTCCCTGAAATAATCCCTGAGCTCCTGAAAGTTTTCCTCGAGTTCCGCACGAGTGAGGGGGGGTGTATCGACATTCTTGGCAAGTGAATCGGAAAAACTCACAATGGCTGTCAGCAGGTCACCCCTCTTCTCGAATCTGATCTTCTCTTCCGTGAAATCCTGACGATCCAGTTCATTTGCTATCCGTTTGAAATATTTATCCACACCCCACAATGCATCACTAAGAAAGGCAAGGACCCAGAGGGGGGAAGCACTCACCGCAACGACACCCACCAGCTCGATACCGTTCCCCACAACCTTTTTCACACCATAATCGTTATCCATCTGCCCTTCTTCCTCATACACACCATGCACTCTTCCGATGTTCTCCACTCCGTACCTTAAAAGATTTCCTATGAAAATCCGGTACGTGGTGGATTCTTTGAGAGCGTCGGGGATGAGAAAATCAGTAGATTCCTTGAGCATCCCACCCATCAGGGCAGTGAAAGCGCGGATAACCCGCTCGGGAATTGAAGCAGTATACCGTATCCCTCGAATTGATGAATCTATTACTTTGCCTGACATGCGCATCACCGGTACATAATTGTATTTGAATCGGATTTCTTCTTTTCATAGCCGAGAAACCGGATAAACGTGTTCCGCCCGCCCCTATCCTTATTTCTGGCCCTCATCTTCTCCTCGGCTCCGTCACCATACTCGATCACAACCAGTCCCTGCTTCGTCAGTTTTCTCAGGGCAAGTTTCAGGGAATCCGGTCTCATGTCAAGTTCCAGGGCAAGCTCCTTTAAAGAAATCTTGAACACCCGGGAGAGTATCTGGATGATCTTATTCTCAAGGGCACTCTGTCCCTCAAGCCAGTCACGACTGGATCCGATCTCTTCTCCTCGTTTGAGGATCTTAATCTTCTTCGCTGATATAGATCTCAGCTCCTTCATAGTAGATATCGATTGTTGCATCATAGGTGGCTGCAATGGTTGCGGAGAATACATTGTAGACTCGTAAGGTCCAGGTTCCGTTACCGCCTTTGTCAAAGTCATCCAGGCGGATAGGGTCCGGTGTACCATCGAGATAGATGATCTCCTCGGGATCTGTTGAGGTGGATGTGGCAACAACTACCCGATCACCATTATCATCGAGGGCGGCGCCGAATAGCTTGATATCAACATCCTCAAACCCCAGAATTTGGAAGTTGTCCACCACGATCAGACCACTGGTGGCATATTCCTCAACCTCGAAATCGTGATCATTGTAGGTCAATGGGCTGTCCGTCCCGCCGCCGGATACTGGAATGATCTCGTTATTCCATTCTCCATGATAGGGTTCACCTTCGGGCCAGATGATGAATTCACCATCATCACCCGTCCAATCTTCACTTCCCTCCTCGTCTTCAGCGGTCACGATGATGATCGAGAGAATGAGAATAACGATGATAATATTCGCTATCAGACTGTTATTTATCATGATGACCCTCTCAATCTCATTGCATATATTCTTTATGGCTTAATCACTTTTTTCGGGCGAAACTTCTCAGGAATTCGCTGTTCCAGCATCTTGAGTCTTCCCTGCCTTAGTAAAATGATCAATGCGGCACCAACGGTAATGAATATGCCGGCACCCAATCCTGCCATTTGCTTGGCTGTTAAACCAGATTCATCTTTCACTTCATCGTAATGAACGATTGTTACCTTTAAAACCAGAACATCGAAAATTGGATGGTCATGAACATGAGCCTGCATTGTCGGAAGGGAATCGGACGGTTCAAATTCCAGGTCTGTGGTGGTCCAGACGGTGGCAATATCCCTAACTACCTCGATGCCTTTCACAGTCACACCGAATACAGCATAGCCCCTGTCATCAATGGCGCCGTAGGTTCTATTCCGGTTATTTTCGTCGGTATCGTCCAGCCGATGCTGGGGTCCGTCGCAGATATAGAACTGGCTTTCAGCACTGTCCGGATCACCGAACTCACGTGCCATACCTACGGCCCCGTCCACATGGGTGAGTTCCTCATGACTTTCCATATCAATTTTGGTACCCGATCCCCCGCTTCCGTCGTCGTACCAGTCCAACTGATTGTTATTATCCTTGGTATTTGGGTCTCCTCCCTGGATCACGAAATGATCGATGACCCTATGGAAAAGCGTACCGTCATAAAATCCGGACTCGGCGAGCATGATGAAATTTGCCGTGGTGATGGGAGCCCGCTTTTCATACAGTTCAATCTCGATAATGCCTTCCTTCCATTGAGGAAAGAGATTGTATCGTGTGAGGGAATACCTCACTTCGATGATGGCGTGAGCATTTGGTTGGTACCCAGCACTGGCCGAAGGTACCGAGGGTACATCGCACATTGGTGACACTATCCCCACCATGAGAACGGATATGGTAATGAGATGGACAATCATCCAATTCGTTGTGCTCCTCTTTCTGGAGACTTTCATACAAGAAGACTACCTGAAAACGCTATTTATAATTTCCCTTAGGAAATACCATTGAATATGACCGACTCTGGTAAGCCGGTCAGCTAGCTAAAGGGGCTTCTAACCGGTGGATATATTTCCCGAGCTCCTTGATCTTGTTTGAGAATTCATGATAATCCACATGTTTGGCAATATAATTTGAACAGCCAAGGGAATAGCACTTCTCGATCTCTGTAGGATTATTTGTGGTGGTCACCATGATGATGGGAAGGTTTATGAATTCATGGTTATTGCGCAATTCTCTGAGGATCTCGATACCATTGATCTTCGGCATGTTGATATCCAGAAGCAGGACGTACTCCACCCCTCTTTCCATGTGTGGCCCCTCACCGCTCCTGGTAAAAAAGTTCAGGGTTTCCTCTCCGTCCTTCAGATGGATAATGGGGTATCTCACCTTCCCCCGCCTCAGGTTCCGTTTGATAAGTGTAGCGTGGCCTTCGTTGTCCTCGGCAATCACTATTGCTTTTTGAGAAATCATTGTTTCACCAGTAGTCATGTCACCGTTCGGCCCAGGAAAATTCTGCTCCCACATGAATTCATCAGAGGTGATATCTCAGAGGAATTTCAGCTCGGTCGGCCGGATATCCGGTGCTCGTATGAAATTCTAAAACACAGGTTGGCTATATAAACAGATTGACAATTTTTTTTACCTATATATAAATAGGGAAACGAACCTTTGCCCGTTTCTTTTCACATAACCACACGAAAAAAAGGCTATTATCATATCAACTTTTTCTGGAATCTATCGCTCTCTGAGAAAATGCATCCACAGTAATTCTGCACGTGGAGATCGAGATCGCGAACCTCATTGGCACCATCAATATAATGGTCCCGTGTGTCGTAATCCACGAAATAGAGATTGTAGGTCTCTGCTACCTTTTCACCTATCTCCCTGACCATCTCATGGAGCTGATGCGGGGAGCTCAGGAGAGTTGTCGTGAAGGATCCGATCCCAAGTTTTCTAGCTGCTTTTGCGGTCCTCTCCAATCTATCCTGATAGCACCAGCGACACCGGTCCTCCCGTTCGTAGCCTGCCTTCCCCATTCCTTCCATGGATCGCTTCAGATCGTAGTCGTCATTGTAGATGACCCGAAATCCCTTTTGTTCGGTGAAATCCTTGAGGGCCTCAACACGCTTCCGGTATTCCTGAAACGGATGAATATTCTGATTGTAAAAGTAACCGATAGCTGCGTAGGCTTCGAACTCGGTGGACAGGGGGTAAGCAAGGCAGGGGGCACAGCAGATATGCATCAGAAGGGAAGGCTTCACTTCATTGAGGTTCAGGGATCGGATCAGTTCTTCTGGGAAATTGTCCTCGGTGAACACAGTCTCGATGCTTCCATCGGGATTGATCTCATGATTCGCCACCCTGGTGGAAGATATTGGCTTTCCATCATTTGCCATAACGTATTCAACCACTACTATCCTGATCTTCGTTCTCCCTTCCTCCTCCCGGATGTAATTGATCTTGTCAGCCATCCTCACCGTTTCGGGGGAAACCACGAGAAAATCAAGATCCTTCTCAAGAGTAAGGCCGTACGTGTCTTTGATAGGAACGATGGTGAACTTCTGAGATACACCCATGGATTTGAGATACTTCAGGAGTGCCTTTCTTCTGGCGTCGTAGGGGCGGACATCGAAAGAGCGTGAGGTATTTGCAAACTCGTCAGTCGTGAGACCGATGTGAATAAGTTCCCCCAGTTCGAAGGCCTTTATAAGCAGGGCCTCGTGTCCCTTATGGAGAATATTGAACGTGCCGCCCACGGCCACCGTGATCATTGAAAGAAAAGAGGTGGTGAAAGTATAAAGTGTTTTCTAAACATAGTCCATGGAAAAGAAACTGCAACATGGAATGTCGGGAAAGGGTGGGGGGGCGGGGGGCAGGGAAATGAAATGAAACTGCGGGTGGGAGGTGCGGCAAAGGGTGGAGAGGGTGGGGAGAGAAATCATTGGAGAAATTGGAAGATTAATGGGTCAGAGGGTTGATCTATTTACTTTGTTCACTTCCTTATCGACATTAATTACCCCCCCACCTGTACGTCCTCATCCCCAAAAATAATTATACCCCATACTGGTGCTGACGTCCAATAAAATTCATATGAATTCGAAGGTGACACTATGGTCAGGAAAGTAATCATCATGGGCGCAGCTGGTATGGATTTTCATACCTTCAATACTGTTTTTCGCGACAATGAAAACTACCAGGTTTTGGCATTCACCGCCACACAGATTCCGGATATCGAAGGACGGACATATCCCAAAGAACTCGCAGGATCACTCTATCCTGAAGGGATACCAATCTACCCGGAATCTGACATCGTAACGCTGATCAATAAGTGGGAGGTGGATGAGGTTGTCCTGGCCTACAGTGATCTCTTCCACGAGGATGTCATGCATAAGGCATCTCTGGTGAACGCAACTGGTGCAGACTTCAAGCTTGTGGGATCCAGGCATACCCAGGTGAAATCAACCAAGCCCGTGATCTCCATCTGTGCTGTCAGGACAGGATGCGGAAAATCCCAGACCACACGTAGGGTAGTGGAGATACTCAAGGAAGCAGGCCATCGCGTTGTTGCAATCAGACATCCGATGCCCTACGGTGACCTTGTCAAACAGGCTGTCCAGCGTTTCGCGAACTACGATGATCTCGACACACACCAATGCACCATCGAGGAGCGGGAGGAATATGAACCTCATATCGATCACGGGATCGTAGTGTACGCGGGTGTGGACTACGAGGCCATCCTGAGGGAAGCGGAGAAGGAGGCCGATATCATTCTGTGGGATGGAGGAAACAACGACATCTCGTTCTACAAATCTGACCTTCACATCGTCATAGTCGATCCCCATAGGGCTGGTCACGAACTTCAGTATTTCCCTGGAGAAACCAATCTCCGAATGGCCGATGCGGTTATTATCAACAAGATAGCAACAGCAGATCCCGATTGTGTGGCATACGTTCGAGAGAACATAATGAGAGAACGTCCAGAAGCTGTTATCATCGATGCAGCATCCCCTCTCTTTGTGGAAGATCCGGAGGTCATCAAAGGAAAGCGGGTGCTTGTGGTTGAAGATGGACCCACGGTCACTCATGGTGGTATGGGGTATGGAGCAGGGTATCTGGCCGCAATGAAATTTGCACCCGGGGAGATCGTTTCCCCATTGCCCTATGCTGTCGGAAGCATAAAGGAAACATTCGAGAAATATCCCCATCTGGAGGACATCCTTCCTGCCATGGGATACGGGAACGACCAGGTTCGTGATCTGGAGGAGACGCTCAACAATGCGGAATGCGATGTTGTTGTAGCGGGAACTCCGATCGATCTCAATAGAGTGCTGAAGATCAACAAACCCATTGTCAGGGTCCGGTATGCACTGGAGGAGATCGGAAAACCAGACCTCAGATTTGTGCTCAAGGATTATCTGAATTGAAGCTAATCCAGCATGTCGGAGCAGTAATTGGGAAAATTATCTCGTTCGGCCCCGAATTATTCTTTGAACAATCCTTATTGGAAACGTCCCGAGAAATCCCAATATCTCGCCTTCCATGTCATTTTTACATTGAATTTCATAAGCAGTATGAAAGGGGTCAGATATTCGTTGTGGAGAGAAGAACACCTGGATATAATATCAAATAATCATAATACTAGTAGATTTGATTTCATTTACCACCATTTTGCATTGCACCAGGATACATTGCATGTGTCAAAACTCCTTTGCTACCCTGAATAATGTTATAGAAACCCTGGGACCATGCCGAACATGAAAATTTATATATAGTATGCAAAAACGATAATCTATACTATGGAATGACAATCGAATCGTATGGCCAGAGAGGAGGATAGCAGAATTGGAAGCATTCACACATCATGAAGCAACGATTAATGCCTACATATTCGGCTTACTTCCGCCTCCCAGAACGCCAGTATTTATTGGTAGGGAAAGTTCAATAGCATTATATGGAGGTATTTCATATTAGACGGGAAATACCAATCGTTATCGCAGTAATCGCTTTAATTCTACTATCTGCGCTATCCATAGCTTTCCTTGATGATGATAGTGATTCCCCGATTCGTTTACGGCTCATCGGAGATGGCATCCAGGAAATTGAATATGGTGGCAACCTCAAATACAGTCTATTAGTCACCAATACGAAAGACTCAAAAACGAATGTCAACCTCGAACTCGGTCAGATCCCCGAATTCTGGAACGCAACATTAAGTGATAATCATTTTTCATTGGCAGGTGATTCCAGCAGTACGATACTCCTGAGAGTTCTGGCCCCACCTCTCTATGCGTCGGATAACCACGCTCTGGAAGCTGTAGCTCATATACGTGTCAGTGCAAATGGCAAATCAACTATTGATACCAATACAATCCTCAAGGGAACTGCCATCTCCTTTAACAATGATGAATATCGGACCTTGGAGTCCGGGGATATGCTTACTTCAGGAGACCTTATTGCCACAATCGGAAGTCCGGAGATCAATATTGATTGGCAATCAGTGAGTGGCGGAGAATACTTGGGAAATACTACGATCAAGCTCGAGAACAGCCATGCTGCGATTCTCTACCAGGAAGGGAAGGCCTATTTTGCGATTCAGGATGGTAGGGTCATTTTCAGTGGTGAAGGATTCGGAGGTGGAAAGAGAGATGGAAAATCACCTTTGATCATATCTCGGGAATCCAATATAGATATTGATAATGAGTTTTTAGGTTTCAGCTACTCTGCAATTTTAATTTTTAATCCCTTGGTTATTGATGATTATTCCATTGAGGAGGATGCTCTATTCTCTTTTACCATCAATGATGTAAAACCCCGGGATGATATATTAATAGAAGTTTATAAAGGAAAGCTGGAGATTACCAATAAAGATGATTCAATTACTCTTGCTAAATCTGAAAAAACATTGGTGGAAAGAACAGGTTCAATCCCTAATCCGGTAACTATCGAGCGAATTTTCATATCCCTTGAAACTTGAGATCACCATCGAAAACCTATCAAGCGGTGATGTTAAAGAATTTGAGATTGAAAATTTGGAGACCTCTACGGGAGAAATAAGTTTCACGGTGAATGATTGGGAAAATATTGACAATGAGGAGAAAAAAACAGTCACGATTACAAAGGATGATGAACAAATCGATGTGTCTGATGGGACTTCAGGAGAAGAAATTGACAAAATAATCGACGATCGTCAAAACGGAGGGGGAACAAATCGATGGATATGGGTACTGATTTCTATTTTGAGCATGATCATATTGGGTTTTGGCTACCAATTGACAGGGATTATGGAGAACGGAAAGGTCCTGGTGGATTCTGTCAACGTTCGACCCGACTTCCCCATCTATGGCGAACCTGCGTTCATTACAGTAATAATAAAGAACAAAGGAAAGACCATTGAAAATGAAAAATATACAATAATTGTTTCATTCACAGATGAGAACTGGTTAGTCGGGGAAATGCCTATAGGTCTTTCAGATGATAGTTTTAAGAAAGGAAAAACCAGGGAAGTGGTCATGGAATGGAAACCATTCTTTGCTGGTAAACATTCATTACAGGTCAATGTGAAGGTGAATCAAAAAATCACAGATAAAAAGTCAAAGATTGTTCATTTCAGCGAAGAAAAACCCATTGAAATCAGTTCGATTAATGAACCAAAAGAAATGATCGTGATCGATGAACCAATAGAAATGATCGTGATCGATGAGCCATATGAATATGAGGAGGTGACGGATCATTCATAATCAGCTCTTCTTTCACTCAATCGATGTTCATCCGATAGTTCCAGAATACGGTGAAACTGTAAGTTGTCGTGTAACTTCCAAAACTACCTAGAAATGTAACTTTAAAATTACCTATC
>CAZTGJ010000077.1:0-8045 GCA_964613025.1 uncultured Thermoplasmata archaeon
TATTTGTGCTTTTTTTCCCAATTATTTTCCCTGTATTGTCATAATCCTTTTAATTGGTTTTTGCAATCGGGTTGCGGAAAATATTGCGGTTTTCATCAATGCCAGGTGGGAGGGGTGGGGGAAGGCGTGAAAGGAGAGGGGAAAATTGGGGCTTGATGCGTGCTTATAAATCCAAAAGTTTAATTATAAATTTCCAATTCGTGGCACTCATGCAGGATACCTTTGATTTTCAAAGTCTTGTGAAAAAATATCCCGAGCTCCCCTATGCGCTTTTAGCAATATTCTTCTACTGTGCATCGATATTTTTCGGGATCAACAATATCGGAGGCACCTTCGATTTCTACGGTATTGTGATCCATACCGTCAGCACCCCGCTCTGGGCTATCTGCGGACTCATGAGTCTCTATTTCCTGTATACGGCATTTTTCGACATGTGGATCTATGCCATTCACCTGCTTTTCGCCTATTATCTCACCGGGGCTGGCTTCCTTGCCATGTATATTTTTTATGACGACGTGGCGATCAGGATACTAAGTATTGCTCTCATCGTTGCAGGTCTCGGATTTGTAGGGTATTTCATCATTCGGGTAGGGAACGTCAGAAGCTATCGTATCATCAGTAGCAGTGATCCGGAATCCGCCAGAGAGAGATTTTCCCTCCATTCATGGTACATTTTCCCGTTCCTGTTCTTCGGGATAGCTGCCATCTCCTTCATCGACCTGGGGTATTGGTACCAGAACAGTGATCATACTCCCTATGTCCATTTGCTTTCTGAATTCTCACTCATCATCGTCATCGTCTACCTGCTCTGGAAACCGGAGAACGTTCTCTTTTACGGGACCAAGGAATCAGATATCCCGCTTGAGGAATCAGACGTTTCTGCCGAATCCCGGCGTTCTGCCCATCGAAGGCATTCCCCTGTAGCCGGTCAGACAGAAGGTCATTCCACCGAGCGGGGTGCTGAGGAACCCGATGAGACCAGGGGAGCACTGGCTGCCATGGAATCCAGGATCAAGAAGCGAAGGAGAGTCGAGAACTGCCCTGGCTTTGATTCCCCACCGGTAATGGTGAAAAAGTCTTGTCCCGGGTGCGGAGAGGTGAACGAGTTCGAATGGTGTCCTCAGTCTGAAGAGTATCTCATACGTTGCCCCAGTTGTGATCTCAAGACCTACCATGGACGCAAGGTTTGTATTCACTGCAAGGCCCGCCTTCAGGAAACGGTATCATGCTCAAAATGCGGCACAAGCCTCCCTGTGCGCAGGTTCAAGGACATCCGGTGAGGGGATCTTCCGATGACCGGAACCTCTGAAGTCCCTTCTTCTCCCTCCTCCCCTGCCCCCCTTTCTTTTTCCTCTTCCGCTCTCTCTTCTTCTTTTTCTGCTCTCTCTTCTCCTCCCTCTGTGTCCATTGTCATTCCCGCCTTCAACGAAGTGGAGAACGTTGAAAAACTTGCCAAGGATATCAATGAGGTCCTTGCTCCGGCATTCGATATCTTCGAGATCATATTTGTGAACGACGGCAGCACAGATGATACCCTTCAATTGCTGGAATCACTCATACCCGCCATCCCCGAGCTTCGGATCATCGATCTTGCCGAGAATGCCGGACAGACCGCAGCCACTCTTGCCGGATTCCATAATGCCTCGGGTGACATCCTCGTTTCAATGGACAGCGATCTTCAGCACTTTCCCGAAGACATTCCGATCATCGTTACAGAACTCCTTTCGGGGTACGATTGTGTGGGGAGCTGGAGGTTCGACAGAAAAACCGAACGTATCGGGAAAAGAATCCCTTCAAAAATATCGAACATTCTTGCCTTCCATCTCACCGGAACCCATATTCATGATTTCGGATCGGGCTTCAAGGCCTACCGCAGGGAATGTGTTTCGGACATCCAACTTTATGGCAGCTTCCATCGGTACATTCCCGCCATCATCAGGGACCGCGGGTATCGCGTTGGGGAGATTCGGATCGAATGGAGGGAGCGGTACGGTGGAAAGACGAAGTACGGCACTTCCCGTATCATCAAAGGTCTTCGGGATCTTTTCTACATTTCCATCACCACCAGATTCAAGCAAATCCCGGGATCGCGTCTTCTTGCCAAATTAATGGTGAAAGTGAACTATGATGCCGGAAGGCCCACCTATGTAGTTAAAAAGAAGATCAATTTTTGATGATGCACCAAACATCAACCTCGTCCAATCCACATCCCCCCTCCACCCCCCTCCCACCGGTTTTCGGGAGAAACCCTGGCGTGATTTCTATTTTCTGTTCGATATGCTTTCTTGGGGAATAAAATATTTGCAATTTGACGATGTTGTGTATAATGGATAAAATAATCAAACGATTTATTATAATATGTTATATACAAAGCTTTAAATATATGTTTAAATATTCGAGAATAATCATGTGAGGAGATTTCCATGAAATCCGAAGCAGCAACGACACCTATGAACAAGAGCACAATTTCTCCACTGAGAAATGATCTTGATAATGAACAAATAAATTTATTTTTTGATCAAGGAATTACCAATGGTAATGGACTTACAAACGGTAATGGGCTTACAAATGGTAACGGTATGGTTAACGGCAATGGAGTGACAGATGGAAACGGTTTTGTCAACGGTAATGGTCTGGTGAATGGGAACGGGATCATGGATGGCAGTAGTGAATCGGTGAATGATGGTCAGAATGAATCTTTCCTGGGCATTCACAGAAGTCTCTTTAAATCTCCTGCCCAAAAACGATTCGTTGAGATATCGGCCGGGATCATCGTTCTTCTTCTGATAACGATGTCCGCTTTGGTTATAGTGACCACTATAGAAACAGACGGCATTTCCGTGGACGGTAAATTCTCAGACTGGGATAAAATCCCTGCATTCTCCGACCCGGAGGATAATTCGCAGAATCCGAACATCGACATAATTGAAGTACGAATGGATAGGGGGAAAATGTATTTTTCGTTGTATATGCATGTAACAGGCGGTGCCCTTGAGGGATGGGGTTCCAGAGGAGATCTCATCAGGATATTCTTCGATATCGATGCCCAGTCCGAAACCGGGTATCAGATCAATGGAATCGGAGCCGATTACCTCATCGAGATCTTTGGTATCAACCAGGAAATCCTCTCCGCAAATTATTACGAATACTTCGTCAACTATCGATCAACCGAGACCCGCGGCCAGAATGACTGGAACGGGTGGGCACCCATGTTTGAAGTGAGTGCCGCAGCTAACGATAATGAATTTGAAACCCAACTCTGGATCGATGAACTGGGAGTTTCATCAGGTGTCGAACCCCGTGTTCTCTTCCAGACGTCGGACCCCCTGGGCAACCAGGACTTCTCCCCGGTGATCTCCCGGGACGGTGCAGTGGAGGTAAACGTTGTGGGGACGAGCCAGGAATCTCTCACACATGATCAACCGAACGAGTTCCTCACACTTTCCTTCACGGACCGCGCCGAGACTCCCACAGAGATCACCGGCATTTCTTTCGTGCAGGATTCCACAGCAGTGGGCGGAGATATAGCCAAAGCCACACTCCTTTACGATGACACCATTATCAGCCAGGGAACATTTGATGGAAACACATTAGACTTCACTGGATTCGCCATCTCCACAGCAGAGGTGAACAAACTCACTCTTTCCCTGGAGCTTGCGGAGAATGCAGTAGCGGGTCATGCCCTGTCCCTTCGCCTTTCGGAGGTCGTCACCTCCTCGGGAGTGTCCTACGACACCGAGAGAGTGGCAGCTTACATCGTGGAGGTTCCGGAGGACCCAACCATCGATGGTCTCTTCGGAGACTGGACCTCACCGGTGGCAGATGCGACCGGGGATGTTGAGAATCCGAACATCGATCTTTCAGCCTACGACTCCCGGGATCACCTGGATTCCACCTTCTTCTATGTGCAGGTGGAGGGAAGTGTCCTCACCAGAGAGGTAACCCCGTCAACACGGGCCATCACTCTCCCCTCACACCATGAGAATCCTGATGGTGATAGCGAGCCAACCTCTGGCAATCAGGATGAGAGCCCCCTCCCCGTGGACACCGGCGAGGATGCCGTCTACATTTTCATAGACACCATGCCGGAAGTTGGTTACCAGAATGAGAGCATTCCATTCCTCGCGGACCGGATGATCGAGATCAAGGGCCAGGGCGGCCGGATCTACTCGGCCAGACTCATGGAGTTCGACGGAGTTCGTGCTTCCGATTGGTCCTGGAACTTCGTGGAGAACGTGCAGGCTTCCTCCGGAGACAGCGAACTTGAGACGGTATTCGACGGAGTCGTATTGAAGACCTACTTCCACCTGGTGGATTGGCAGGAGAATGAGGATTGGAGTGATGCAGCTATTGCTCCGCAACCGGTGAATATGATCGGAATGAGGTCAATAGATTTCGATGAGGGCAATACGGATGAAGAATTTGGATTTGCCTTTGCCTCTGGAGATTTCATTGGTAATAGTTATGCAGATCTTGTCGTCGGAGCACCGGGGTATAATTCCGATGATGGTTGTGTTTACATCTTCGAGGGTGGTGCGGACCCATTCAATACGGTCCCGGATATCGTCATCACGGCTTATACTGATTCGGCGATGCGATTCGGTGAGGCCTTTGCAGTGGGTGACTTTGATGATGACGGAGATGATGATCTAGCAATCGGAGCTCCGGAATATGGTGCTGATGATTCCCCGAAAGTATGGGGTGCAGTGTTTATTTTTTATGATGGTGGTACAGATGGAGACGATAATGATGATGCCGATGTGAAATTATATGGGGGAGATAATGGGAATAAACCGGGGGAGCGATTTGGAGCTGCATTGGTGAAGGGTGATTTCGATAACGCAGATGATGAGGACGATCTAGCGGTAGGAGCCCCCTTTGACCATACGGCAGTCAGTGACAAGCAGGGATCTGTGTACATGTATTTGAACCCGACAACAAGCAGTGTTTCTGCTGACGGGTCGTTCACGGAAACAGATTCGAAATATGATGATGGATATCTGGGATTCGCTCTGGCGAACGGAGATTTCAACGATGAAACTGCTGTGACCAACGTCATCGCTGTCGGTGTACCTGGTTACGATGAAACAAACTTTGATGGACGGGTTCATTTCATCTTTTGGCATCCAACAAGCGAATTATTTGTTGATTACAAACAGCTTGATCCTTCTAGTAATATTTATGGATTCGGCTTTTCCCTTGCCGTTGGCAATTTCGATGGGGATACAGATGTTGATGATATCCTTATCGGAGCACCATATACCGGTTCCGATCAGGGTGCAGCATTTATCTATCACAATGCCAAGGAAGATGATTCCACTCCCGATGAAACATTTTATGAGGAAAATACTGGTGAATTATTGGGATATTCCGTAGCTACCGGAAACCTCGAAGGTAGTACAGGAGTGGACGATGCCGTCATTGGTGCACCGGGGTACAGTACAGATACCGGACGTGTGTATGTATTTTATGGAACTGATCCAGATATGGATGACGCACCTGAATTTACATGGAACGGAAATTCAGAAGGAGATCTATTCGGATCCGCAGTCCATGTCGCACTGATCGATGGGGATACGAACAGTGATGGTCCGGATGTGATCGTTGGTGCGCCAGGAGCAAATGGTGACGATGGCGAATCCACGATCTACCAGAATTATGAAGATATTCCAGAATTCTCAACTATGGCTATTCCGCTCATGACAGGCGGGATATTCGCCATGATCACAATCATCAGGAGGAGGAGAAGATAACATTATGGTTATCGAATCTCAATACAATAGGAGTTGATATGAGAATGAGAAGAGAGCTGAGAACAGAAAGAAAACGAATCTCGAACGAGATCCACAGCGACAGTTCTAACAAGGGAAACGCACGAAAGAGTGCGGGACGCACAGTGAAATGAACGTATATTCATTTAGTAGATGTGCGGAAAAAATGACGATGGGCAGCGGTAATCTGCCCACCCCAAATAAATAATAAATCACATGGAGGAATTATTTCATGTCAAGTAAACATATTTGGCTCCTGACATTCGTCGCGGTCTTTGTCTTCGCCCTCGGGCTGGCATTCATCGCAGGTAATGCCGAAGGAGCGGATGGGGGAGGATCGGTCAATGTTGACAAGACCTGGGTCAGAGCTGGTCAGGCTGAACATTACAGCTTCACCTATGACCCTGAAGACGACTTTACCGGTACCAACCCAGGAATAAGGTTGACCATCCCTGAGGTGGATCAGGTTTTGTATCCCGATTGGGACCCTGGCTCACCGACCTTTCACGGATGGACGACCCCTCAGAAAACCACTAGTACTGCTCGTGGTTACGTCTGGGTGAGTGACGTATACGACGTCGTGTGGTCCGGAGCGGTCATCACACTTGAGAATGCCCCCGGCCACACGTATAGCGGTCGACGCATCAATGTGACCTTCTCCAGCAATCTCCCGGAGAGCGATGAAATCGTCGTCATTCACTATGGTAGTGACACTCAAAGCGCAAAACCGCTAGCGCAGCGTCACATAGAGGATGATGTGTACTTCAGGGTGGAATCCGACGAGAACGGAGACGGCCAGTTCGTAGTTACTGATACAAATCTGGAAAATCCAAATGTGGATGTTCTGCCGTCGAACCCCTACAAGCTCGTCATGACCATTCTGCCGGACCAGACGTACGACCCGAATCCGTATACCACACCCACAACCTACCACGACACGGATGTCATCGCTGACAAGACAGTCGGCGTGCCGTTCAATGTCGAGTTCAGGCTGGTGGATATCTATGGAAACCTGGTGAATGATCCCGATGTAAGCACCTATGCATTTGGAGACCACAATATACGTATCCGTGGTGCAGGCATCTCGGAATGTGATTTCATCCCGATCATAACGGATAATGCTCTCGCTTCCATTGACTGGTATACCGGACCCCCGCCTGATGCGACAACGCAGCAGGATATTGAAATGGAGTTCTTTGGCGGACAGGTCAGGTGGCTTATCGGGTACAGCGGTTTTGATCCCATCTATCGCTGGAATCATTCCATGACTCTCTACAAGGCAGAGACGGAGATCGAATTGTATTCCAAGATCCAGCCACTCGTTGGCGGAGGAAAGTACGAATACGAGACTCCCTCATTTGATGTTGTGGGTATTACTGCCCCGATTACTAAAGTATACAGAGATCCTACTATATTAGATGGTCAGGATAGATGGATTACCAACACTACGGAGATATATCTGCACAGCACCGGATTGAATGAATCCGGAGTGGGTATTGCATATATACAATATAGGATATGGTACGATGGAGCGTGGACCGATTGGATCAATGGGACACTTGGTAAGAATGTAACCATTACCATGGCCGATCTGAACCTGAACGTCAACGTGAGCAGTGAGGACGACTGCAAGCACTATATCGAGTATCGGGTAAAGGACAAGTTCTGCAACCCGGCTGGTGATGTGCACGAACAGACGTTCTACGTGGACACAACCCCACCGGACACATCTACCATCAAGGTGATCGGTGATCCGCAGTACGATGACACCTCCATTATCTGGGTGACAACGAGCACATCGTTCACCTTCGACATCACCCCAGATCCCGATGAGGGCTGCGAGGGCGGTGTTGGTCTAAATTTCACCATGTACCGGATTTATCTCTATGGTACAACTCCCGGGGCTTGGATCAAGTGGGACGGTGATCCCATTTACATGCCTGAGGAATGCCATCACGTGATCGAATGGTACGGCGTGGACCTTCTCGGTAATACTGAGGATCCCGCAAACTACCAGGAACACTACGTTGACATTACCCCACCCGATACCTCTACGCTCAAAGTGATCGGTGATCCGCAGTGGCAATCACCCGCTGGCGGCATCATTTGGGTCACCACCGGTACGTCGTTCAACTTCGACATCTCATCCGATCCTGATGAGGGCTGCGAGGGCGGTGTCGGTCTGGACGCTATCTGGTACCGGATCTATCTCAAGGGTTCAACCCCCGGATCATGGATCAAGTGGGATGGCAATCCCATCTACATGCCCGAGGA
>CAZTGJ010000077.1:8145-12391 GCA_964613025.1 uncultured Thermoplasmata archaeon
CAACCCCCGGATCATGGATCAAGTGGGATGGCAATCCCATCTACATGCCCGAGGAATGCCATCACGTGATCGAATGGTACGGCGTGGACCTTCTCGGTAATACTGAGGATCCCGCAAACTACCAGGAACACTACGTTGACATTACCCCACCCGATACCTCTACGCTCAAAGTGATCGGTGATCCGCAGTGGCAATCACCCGCTGGCGGCATCATTTGGGTCACCACCGGTACGTCGTTCAACTTCGACATCTCATCCGATCCTGATGAGGGCTGCGAGGGCGGTGTCGGTCTGGACGCTATCTGGTACCGGATCTATCTCAAGGGTTCAACCCCCGGATCATGGATCAAATGGGATGGAAATCCCATCTACATGCCCGAGGAATGCCATCACGTGATCGAGTGGTACGGCGTTGACCTTCTTGGAAATACAGAGGATCCCGTCAACTACCAGGAACACTACGTTGATGACACCCCACCCGATACATATGATATCAAGGAGATCGGTGAACCACAGTGGCAAGCACCAGCAGGCGGTCCTATCTGGAATAGCCCCGCTACCGAATTCAGTTTCAATACAACCATTGATCCTGATGACGGCTGTGAAGGCGGAGTTGGTCTTGATTACATCATGTACCGCATCCTGAGATGGGATGAGGGCTTACAGGAATGGATCGTTGAGGTCCCATGGACATTATATACTGGAGTACCGTTCTATATTACTACGGAGTGTAACCATCGACTTGAGTGGTACGGTGTGGACCTTCTCGGAAACAAGGAGATTGTCAACGAGCAGTTCCATAATATTGATATTACCCCGCCACGCATACTGAAATCATATGGTTCTCCCGAATGGGTAGAAGGAGGAGAACGGTGGATCACTAAGGATACCCCGATCTATCTCGAGGCATATGATGACCAGGGTCTCTGCAATGTCGGCAGTGTCTATCTGTATTATCGGATTTGGTATGATGGCACATGGGGTCCATGGTTAGAAGTGTACGAAGCATCGGGCGGCGTGAGTATAGATTTCACTCTTGCCCAACTCACCCAGGTTACTGGGTACGAAGGCTTTGACGAGGATTGTCTCCACCATATCGAATACTACGCGAAAGACAATATCGGTAACCTGAATATGTCTGACACTGGATACTGGAATCAGTCCTTCTGGGTAGACAACACGCCACCTGCAGTGACCAAGGAATACGGTACACCATTTTATGTGGATTCATATGGTAATGATTATATTACCAATAAAACAATGATATGGATTAACGGAACCGATGAAGGTACCTGTGCCGTCGGCAGCTATACCATCTATGTAAGAATCTGGTATGATGGTGTATGGTCAGATTGGTGGTACAGGACCCCGCACAGCCTCGATTGGGATTTCACTCTCGAGAATTGGTGGGCATGGATCGGTGAGCCGCCTCACGTTGTGGATGATTGCATGCACCATATTGAGATCGTCGTGGAAGATAACCTTGGTAATTGGAATGGTAGTTTATTTGAGGGTGAACCTGCCATCAATCAGACCTTCTACGTGGACAACACCCCGCCGGAAACCCTGAAGGAATTCGAGGGCTTTACGTATGGACAGGATGATGAATTCCTCAGTGTCGATACTCTGATCTGGCTGAATGCCACCGATCCGGAACCATGTGCATCCGGTGTCAAGGAGATCCACTGGGAAACCTGGTGGCTCAACGCGGCCGGCGAATGGGAACTCGAAGATTCCGGCGTACATCAAGGTGATTCCGTAAATGTCAGCTTCATCCAGGCCTGCAATCACAAACTCGTGTGGTGGGCAGTGGACAACGTCAGTAACGTTGAAGAGAAGAATGTCCAGTACCATAAAGTGGACGATGCGCCTCCAACCGTCGTTAAAGAGTTCGAAGGCTTCGGCTATATGGACTACAATTGGCTCTCCACCGAGACCATTATCTGGCTCAATGCCACCGATAATCCCGAGGGCTGCTGGGTTGGTGTGTACTATATCGCCTATCGCCTGTCCATCTGGGATGCGGTAACAGAGGGTTGGATATATGGTTCATGGGTATACGTCTATGACGGTATGACCGGTGACCTGGATCCCACATACGGGAACATTTCGGTTATGACTCACTTCGAAGAGATGTGCCACCACATGATCGAGTTCATGGCGCAGGATTATCTCGGACATGTCAGCGAAATAACCAGGCAGACCCACAATGTGGATCCATTACCCCCCACTGTGACTAAGGAATTCGAAGGACCTACGTATCCGGAAGGCGATGAAGCGAACTTCTGGGTCACCCAGAACACCATTGTTTGGCTCAACGCAACCGATGAGCCGGAGATCTGTGCAGCAGGTGTCCAGAATATCGGCTGGAGAGTCTGGACCGACGGTGTCTGGTATCCATCCGAAGGATACTGGGAATACGATGGCAACACTGAGATCATCTACAACCAGACCGGAGTTCCGTTCTTCAACTACACGAAGGCGATAACCTTCACGGAGAACTGCACTCACTTCATCGAATACTGGGCTCGAGACTTTGTGTGTCACTACACCGTACTCCACAACCAGACCTACTACGTTGACTGGACCGCACCGACGACCTTCAAGGAATACGGTCTTGATCAAGATTACGGTACTCTGTGGGGCTGGTGCGATGTCACCGCCCTCTGCGAGGCCTGTGAGCTTGAAGTGCGCAATGCATGGGTCACCAGCGATCAGTACATCTACCTCTATGCTGAGGACGACGGATGTGAGGGTGGCATCGGCACCGCTACTGTGTGGTTCCGTATCTGGTACAACGGATCATGGACGCAGTGGTATCACGGGCCGGAAGGTCAGAACTATGCATCCTTCAACATGTATGGCATGGATCAGTACCTCTTCGTAACCGAGAAGGGCGACTGGGTCTTCAACG
The DNA here is from genome assembly GCA_964613025.1 of uncultured Thermoplasmata archaeon. GTDB lineage: Archaea > Thermoplasmatota > DAOVMN01 > DAOVMN01 > DAOVMN01 > CAZTGJ01. The sequence goes on from CAZTGJ010000077.1 coordinate 11,059, forward strand.
AGAGCCTCCACATCATCGAGTACTATTCGGTCGACTGTGTTGGCAACGTGGAGCAGACCCATAGCCAAACCTTCTACGTGGACAACGAGGATCCGATTCCGGAGATCACCAATCCAGTGGGCATTACGGAGGAAGTTGAATACGACGGCTTCTACTACAGACCTGGCTACGTGTTCGATCCTGTATTGGGCAGTGGCTTAAACTACACCGAATCTACCGGTGATGAGATCTGTTACTACCAGTGGTCTTTCTCTGTCCCGGGCAATTCGACATGGATAATGATCGAAGAGGGCTGTGGAGATGGAAAGCAGGTGAAATGGGATACCGGCTTATGGGCCGATATCCTTGAACCATGGATCTGCTCTGATGAACCCAATCCGATCCTGGTAAAGCTGAAGATTTGGGATGAGCACTGCAGGAACGAGACCTCGACAATCAAGATCTACTTCTGCAGAGAAGAGAACCCCAAACCGTGCACTCAGATCATTACCATCGGACAGGGCTGGAACCTGATCTCAATTGCCGTGGAGCTTGACTCCCTTGGTGGCACTTATACCGCTTCCATACTGGCAGCAGAGATCAACAGCCAGGCTGGCGAGAATATCGTCAAGTATATCGTCCGCTGGAATGCCGGTACCGGTAAGTTCAATGAATACGTGGTCGACAATGCCATCGGTTATGATTTCCCCATCGAAAAGGGTGAAGGGTACTATGTGTACTCACTCTCACCGTTCGAAGTGGACTTCACCATAGTCGGTGACTGCGCCGAGTGCGAGTACATTAATCTTGAGATATGCTGGAATCTGGTTGGTTGGGACTCAATGGACTGGATGTGGGTTGGTGACTTCGTTGATCTTGTCAACGGTATTGCCGGTGCTGATGTTGTTCAGGCTGTCGTACGGCACGTTGCCGACGATCAGTATGAGGCATGGTATCCGGGCGACGATGACTATATGTTCAGGATGACGACCAACAACGCATACTGGGTGTTCGTAGCTCAACCTGTGAGCAATATACCTTTGCCATAAGGCCAAGAATTAGTGGTGGCTTCGGCCACCCTCTTTCCTTTTTTTTCTTTTTTTCTTTTTTTCTGTTTATTGCATTTTTCCTCATTATTTTTCTTGTCACAATGTTTTCCCCGCCGCATTGCTTTCCTTGACATTACATTCTTTGCAGCATTGCTTTCAATGTCTTCTTGTTTTCATATTTTCATTGCGTTTTGTTTTCCTGTTGGATTATGTATTATTTGATGTAACAAATGAGGTGCCCACCATTTCCTGTCAATGGCGGGTTAATTTTCCTCACTTTCGGCGGATTAAAATTCCTCACTTTT
>CAZTGJ010000078.1:0-12116 GCA_964613025.1 uncultured Thermoplasmata archaeon
ATACGTCCCCCTCCATCACGCCCCCCCCCCGTCCCCCCTACCACCCCACCCCATGTCTCTCGTATCCCCCTCCTCCCTCTCTTTCCAAACACCCCCCCCACCCCCATCACAACCATTCCACACCACCACCACCACTCCATCCCTATATCTCAAAATGGATTGGTTGTGTCTCAAGCATCATGGAGGGACGAACATCCAACCATTGTTATCACGCTGCATGGTATCTATCAAACACCTTGTAATCCGGGGACCGGCCATCAGGATCGCTCGCTGGATTCCCGGTGAGATAAGATATTTCCCTAGAACCTGATCAATTCTTCAACCGGATCGATCCGCAAGCCATTCTTGTTAACAATCTTCAGGCGCCTGGAGGAGAATATAAACCTTCACACTATTGAAAGATGAGGAGGGAAGGGAGAAATGATGTGATGGAGAGGAAGGATGGGAAAGAAATGATGGGATGGCGAAGTATGCGAAATTATAATCACCCTTTTGGGGGAAAATTGGAAGTGGGAGGGAGGGGGAAGCCTACTGCATTAAACAAATATGAACGGGGAGGGGGGAACCGACCACATATAAAAGATGAGAGGGGGGAGGGGTGGGGGAGGCACGGATATATGTAATAATGGAGAAACATAGACAATGATGGCGAACATGTTCGGTACAACCTTTATAATGCAACCCCGGAGGAGATGGATATCAAACCGATCCGAAACGTGTCTGGAAGTATGAAAACGAGCAGCATGACACACTTTTTTTAAACACAGGTCCTGATCGGTGCAGTACCAAACGAAGGCAGATGTAGTATGCATAAAATAATATAAACGGGCAAAAAGTGCACAAACGATTACAAATGGTTAAGAAGTGCATAATATATTATTAATGAGCAAGAAGTGCATAAAATTTTATAAATAAGAACTAAACCATCACGATTCCAGGCCAGAGTCTGGACTATATATAATACTAGTCAAAACATACGACGATACTAGTTAAACATACGATATATCTATACATGGGGAAAATCTATGGCTCGACAAACCAGAAGAAAAACCAGAAAGCAACGATCCCTTCCGCGACGAAAGGAACGCGACACCGCTTTCCTTCAGAGGGAATTCACCCTTATGGGGCGGGAGGAGATCAAGAACTGGAAAGTGGCAGTGATGCTCACCGGGATATTCATCCTGGCCCTGTTCCTCAGGGTATACTTCAATGTGAGCGAAGCCACAGACGACGGCTTCAAGATGACAGGCGGAAGTGATCCGTACTATCACAAGCGAGCAGTGGACTGGACAATCACCGAGCACGAGCATTTGATAGACGACCCCATGCTGAACTATCCGATCGGAATTCCCAATCCCCGACCTCCTGTCTTTGACTGGACCATGGCCCTGACCGGCATGACGATCTCTCCCTTTTTCGGGGGAGATGTCGAAGAGGCCACCTGGTGGTCCGTGGAATTCATTCCGGCTCTGTTCGGTGCTCTTATCGTGATACCTGTTTATCTCATCGGAAAGGAAACGTTCAACAAACGGACCGGTCTCATGGCTGCCTTCCTTATTTCCATCATGGCAGGTCATGTTGGTCACACTACCTTCGGGCTGGCTGATCACGATTCGTTCTTCCTGTTCTGGGTTGCAGTGACCATTTACTACTTCCTCAGATCAGTGAACACCATGAAGGACGGTGTCTGGGTGAACAATTGGGCGAGTACCAGGGAAATCAGGTACGGATTCGGAAAAATGGTCAAGGCCAACCAAGTAGCAATCGGTTATGCGCTCTTTTCTGGGATGTCCATGACCGTCATCGCACTGTCATGGAAGGGTTTCCCTTACATCATGACCATCATCATAGCCTACTTCATTTTCCAGTTGATGATCAACAAGGTCAGAGAGGTTGACAGTCTGAACCTGTCGTTCATCTCATTGACTGCGCTGGCAATGCCTCTGGCGATCTCGGCACCCTACTATGCGCTCCTTGGATTTGTAAGCTGGTGGACTCCTCCGCTGTTCATGATCATTGCAGCATCCCTTGCATCCCTTGTCATGGTTCCCACAAGGAAGATTCCATGGCTCCTGGTGTTCTCGGGGCTTGGTACCATCGTCGTGGTGGGATATCTCCTGCTTCTCTATGTGTTCCATGATTTCGGAGATCTTATTCTGAGCGGAGCTCAGTACTTTGTCCGGACAAAGCTATTCGATACCATCGCAGAGGCTCAGCCACCCACATTCGCAAGGATCGTATTCTCTTATGGGATAGTAACCTATTTCCTGGCTTTCTTCATCGGTATTCCCTATATCGCTTACAAAGCCTTCAAGAGTGATCGGAAAGACATTATGTTCATTCTGACATGGGCTGTTCTTGCAGCCTATATGTCACAGTCGGCCGTTCGTTTCATTTTCAACGGCACCCCCATTATGGCGATCATGGCCGCCTGGGTGATCATAGAGATCATCGACTGGGTGGATTTCAGAAAGATGCTCAAGGATATCAGAATGTTCTCCGCCCGTGGTGAAGGGGTTTCAGATAAATTCAAAGCAGTCTATCATGGAACCAGTCCACGACATGTTATGGGTGGAGTCCTGGTTCTCTTTCTGGTGGTATTTCCGAACTTCATGAGTGCTCTTGATGCCGGTATCCCTTATGAGGACAAGAAAGAGTGGGATGACGAGATCTACGATTTCTATGCTTCGAATCCACTGACCGACAATTACGTGTATTCCATGGTGCCGGATGATGAAACCTTCGACAGGGATTCCAGCTCCACCTGGTATCTGGGATCCTTCGGACCTTCCTTCCCCAATGGGTACTGGTTGTCCTATTTCGACTGGCTCAAGACCCAGGACAATACTACTGAACCCAATGACCGTCCTGCCTTCCTTTCATGGTGGGATTACGGATTCTGGGCAATCCAGCTCGGGGAACATCCCACCGTTGCCGACAACTTCCAGACGGGGTACCAGTTTGCCGGAAATTTCATTGCAGCCCAGGGTGAGGGAGAAGCTGTTGCTCTCCTCGTTCAGCGGCTTCTCGATGTCAATCTCAGGGAAAACGGAAAAACCTTCGGTCCCGCTGAAGAAGCAGCCCTCCTGAAACATCTCAATGAGACCACCGTTGAGGAGCTTCGCTATGTCTACACTCATTCCCTTGAGTTCGAGACTCACAATGTCACATCGATCAACGGTGTATTACGTGAGATGAAGGACATACTGAACGAGAACCTTACTCTGGATGAACTTGTGGATATCTATCACGATCTGCAGGTGTCCACCGGATACAGCATCAGGTATTTTGCCATCGATTCTCGTCTTTTCCCCTTCACAGCAACCAATAACATCTTCTATGCGCCGGTTACCCTTGCGGACCTCGATGTCCAGACATACCTGGAAACCCTGTATGTTCCCGGAGATGCCGATGGTAATCCCTCACTAGAGCGCCTCACGGCAGAAGAGGTGGAGCAGCGTGCCGAAGCTGATCCCGATTTCAGGATCGTTGACACGGATCTGGATTATCTTCCCCCCTTCTTTGACACCATGCTCTATAAGACATTTATCGGCTGGAGCGCGAAAGATGTGAATCAGGAGCAATCCTCCACTGTGGGGATTCCCGGAGTTAAGGGAACCCTGCAGCAGCAGAATGTCATGCCTGGCTGGATGATGCAGCATTTCAGAGAGGTCTATCGGACTTTCTACTTCAATCCCTATCCGGCCGATGAGGTGAGTGATCACCCCGATGCCTGGGAACCCATGACCTATCAGGAAGCGTTAGAACTGGGAGGGGAACAGGGGAACATCTCCTCAGGAATGAATTCCGGTGTGACCTGCCTGAAGTACTATGACGGTGCCATCGTCACTGGTCAGGTCACCACAGAAGCTGGTGTCCCTGTGGAAGGAATCAGGATGACCATGTTCGATGAGTCCATGATCCCCCACGATGTTAACATCACCGACAGTAATGGGAACTATGAACTCATCGCGCCCTTTGGCCGGTGTGCAATCGTGGCTTCCAAGGGTGATATGACAACTGATGAGGAATATCTTCTTCAGACAGGTTCCCATCTCCTGAACTCCACATCCTTCAACGTCACGGACAATCAGGCCATGAGGCTTACCAACTGGAACATCACCCAGGACATGGATATCCCCTCCGGTACTATCGAGGGCCAGGTCTACTGGGACGAGAATAATGACGAGGAGTTCGATGATAACTCGGACAGATTAATCGATGACCCTCAGATTGTCCTCAGGGAGATAGATAGCAACAACTACTACAACATCACACCAGAATCCACTGGAGGTTTCGGATCCTATGCCGCGGAAACCGGAAATTATCGATACGACGGAATACCTCCGGGCGAGTACGAACTTTCCTTGAAGTTGGGGAGCCATCTCAGGAGTGTCAGATTCTTCACCGAAGAGAACAGCATCTATCCCACCGATACCGTGGACGTGATCGAGACAAAGGTTCAGGATATTGCTATCTCTCCGGCAACCATCACAGGTACAATTAACTATGCCAACGGCACTCGGGCATACCGAACGGTAACCCTGGTCGACCTGTTGGATGATTCCGAGATAACAGCACAGGCAATTAACGGCAAATTCCTCATAAGTTATCTCCTGAACGGAACGTACCGGATCAGAATTGACGGGGATGAAATCTACCAAGCAGCAACCTTTGACATCGATGCAGTGGAGAATGAGGTCCGTGATTCGAACGTCACTCTCTATCCCGCAATTACCGTGACCGGTACCACGCACTACGATGCCGAGGTTCGGGGAAATATCACGGTATACTTCAACGCAACGATCCCCGGTCTTTCTGCGACGACCCAATCTGACGAGAATGGCAGATTCAGCATCAAATTGGCAACATCGACGTATGATATCAGCGCCGCCGAATATGTTGGAAGCAAATATCATGCAGATTATTCACGTCGCTCCTTCTCCCACCCCACCGAGATAGATGTGGACATGGAGGATACATTCATACTTGACGGAATTGTGTACTATGACAGGAACAATAACAACACCTACGACGACACTGCCTTCAATCGGGAGGAGGTCGCCGAGGCCTTTGTGATTCTCCGGGGAGAGGATTTTCTTCTCACTTCGGAGACCAGCGGATCTGGGAAATATTCATTCCAGGTTCCCATGGGTAGGTATTCCATTGAAGCAGTGGACAACTATACCCGAAGGACGGCCTTCGAGGATATTATCCTCACCGGGGCTGCGAGCAGGAATGTTCAGCTTGGAAGCGCCTACACGATCTCAGGAAAGGTTGTGACCAGCGGCTGGACCGGTGAATACGGATCAAATCTGGTACCCGGGGGATCAATAGAGTTCACAACCGGTTCAGAGACGTATTACACCAGCACCGACCAGGACGGTGCCTACGAGATATTCCTTCCCAGCGGCAACTACACCGCTACCGTGTACAGCTTCGGGTACTCGACTCTCGTCAAATCCTTCGATGCAGCGGGGAACATGACCATTGATTTCATCATAGATCCGGAACATATCCTCGTCTCGGGAACTGCCATGTACAATGGCGTACCCATGGAGGGTGTGGAAGTAGCATTCGGAACCACGGGGTCTGCGCTTACGGATTCAAGTGGATATTACTCAATTCTCTTGCCCCCGAACCAGTATTCGGTAATCTTCACAAAATTCAAGGATGATCACAGGTTCTTCATGGGAACAGGTGTTACCTTGAATATCGGAGCACGTGCGATTACCCTTGAAGCAGATCTGGTAAAGCAGATAGAGGTTTCCGGAACCATTCTTTATCGGGATGATCCGAAGATCGGCGATATCATCTTCGAATCAAGTGATTATTCCGTCTCGGAAAGTTTCGATACCGACGGAAGCTATGTTGCGTACCTGCATCCGGGTGATTACAAGGTCAGCGTGAACATGGAAGGAAATACCTACATTCGCCTGCTCACCATTGACGAACCCATGACACTGAGCATGGATTCCAATGACTTTGGACGGATCCGGGGATATGTCTACAATGATATCGACCAGAACGAGAAATACAGTGGCACCGACGATGGGGTCACAGCGAAGATCAGTTTCCAGACCCCTGCAGGTTCCTACAATGATACTACTTCCAGCAGTGGGTATTACACGCTTCGGCTCTATCACGGGACCTATTCCATTTTCATCACAGCAAATGGATATGAGGATTTCCTTGACGAATACAGTTTCCAGGCCGATGATCAGTACAACTATCTTATGACCCCCTATCCCATCACTCTCAAAGGAACGGTATGGTTCGATGCCAACGATAACGGGGGAAAGGAACCCAGTGAGACCATTGGTTTCGTTCCCATTGAGATAAAGGTGAAGAGCGGCGATATAACATATCATACCATGAGCGATGCAAATGGGGAATACGATTTCACTCTCGTTCCGGGAAGCTACATGGTCACAGGTCAGTATTCATCTGAGGGGAAGAACTTCTCGAGGATCATCAATACCGTGAGCATTCCCGAGGGAGAGGAATCCGTTAAACAGGATCTTGAGCTCCGCTTGAAATACGAGATCACCGGTACGGTGTATGATTATCTGAATAACGTTCCGATTGCCGATGCAGTGGTTGACTTCCTCGACCACAATGGAAACTCCATTGAGGATACGAAATCCGACGAGAACGGCAAATATCGTGTTGTTATTACCGAAGGTGAGTATACACTCCATTCCTATATCGAACTCCAGGACAGAACCCTGGCCATCCTTGAAAAAGTTACAATTTCCCGACCCAAGACCATGGATATCAACCTTTTCGGAGGAGTGAAATTCAATGGTATTCTCTATTCGGGTGAGAATGAGGATGGCAAGATCGGCATTGATATTGGCCGCATCGATCTCCTTGCCGGGAACGACATCAGCCTGAATACCTATACCGGAGATGACGGGGAATATTCATTCCTTATTCCGGCCGGTTCCTATAGTCTCCAGGGCGATATCACGGAAACCGATGAGACCCCGGATGTGGAATATATCCTTGACCGTGAGGTGGATGTGACAGGGCGGTACAATTATGAGGATTACGACATCGATCTTCAGAAGGATGTTCTCTACGGGTTCACCTGGGAAGTCGATTCTAAGGCGAAATCCGCCTATATCGGTTATACCGCAGATCAGTATGTGGGTGCGGAATTCGTCTTTTCCATTACCAACACCGGCAACCTGTCGGAGTCTGTTGCACTGACCTATGTATTTGATAACAGGACGTACTGGGAAAACATCAACTTCGAACCCGATACCATTGATATCAAGGCCGGGGAGACCAAGGATGTGATCTTCCGTCTCAGGCCGAACGACCTGGCGCCTGTTAACAGAAAGGCGGTTATTACCATCAATGCATCGGTGACCGATGAAACTCAGATTTCACTTGAAAAGGAGATCACCGTTACTGCCAAGAAAGCCAGGGTCGGGGACGCTCAGATCGAGTACATCAAACTGAACCCTTCAGGTGACATCATCGAAGGTGAGGAGTTCGAACTCTCCGCAGAGGTCATCAATCCCGTGGAATTCAGTGGGAGCATCAATCTTACGGCAATCTTCGAGCATATGACCCCGTCAGGCCAATGGGAAGTTATCGAGAAAGAGGTCCTGACTGTGAGCTATCGCGCTGATAAAACGGTCAGCCAGACCATCATCGGGAAGAAGGGAACCCAGACCTACCGGATCAGGCTCGTACCCAAGGATTCAGACGACGAAACAGATAGCGATAACAACGATGCTTCCATTGTGATATCGGTGAAGGAGAAGCCGGAGGACGAACTTTCCGGATGGAAGGATATTTTGAATCCGGTGAACAACAATGCCCGCATCTCATATCTTGTCCTGGTCCTTATTCTCGTGGCCTGTGGATCCCTGGGGTACCTTGCCAGCTCCAAGAGGAGCAAGAAAAGCCGAAGGTACAGGCGAAGGCATTCCCGATAGAACGTCACTGAACGATCTCACAGGTGCACATGGATGCCGAGGGATTCTCATCCCTTTCGCGCGGACAAGTAGAGGCAGTGAAGGGTTGAGCGCCCTTCTCTTTCATTTTTTCTATTATCTCCAGTTTGGATGATATTCGTTTCATGAAGGGTTCCCCCCCCACCCCGCTCCCACCCCCTCTCCCCAGCAATTCCCCCCCCACTCCCCTTCTAATAATAATGTAGTTGTCCCGGTTGCCAATGATACCAGTCTATGCTCTTCCCCTGCTCTCCCCCTTCACCAATGCAGAACCGATCATATGAGCCACTCTCAGCGGCTCAGGCATAGCACCCCGGTTGATGGTGAGCTTCAGGATCTCCTGAGCACCTGTGAAATCAGTTCCCGCGAACTTTCCCCAGAGCATCATTCCCTCCCTGTCCGAGAGGATCGGGAATTTGACCAACTCCCCCTTTCTCACAATATCCGCTCGTTCCCGACCATCCTCGAAATGCCGTTCCAGTGCGCCAAAGATGGATTCCATGTCCGGTTCGTCCCTGGTCACGGAGACCACGGGCAATCCTGTCTTTTCCGAGAGTCGGAAAATATCGATGACATTGAACCCTCCAAAGGCAATCCCGTCGAGGAGTATCCCCCTGAGCTGGAGAAGATAGCGGGAATCCAGGAGCATCTCCTCGAGTATATCATTTGCATCCCGACCATCTACTGTCACCTCATTCTTCAGCACGGCCTCCACATAATCTCCGGCCCGCATCACCACACCGATCACCGGTACCTTCTCCCCCCGGGAATGAGGCTCAAAGGGAGCATCGTCAAAACCAATGATTCTGGATTCCTTCTTCAGTGTCATAGTTCGACCTTTTTCAGTGCCATGAATGAGGCTCCGGTAATCGGAAATAAATGAGTTCCGATCATTATCTTCACCATCGATGGTAGCTTCACGTATGATTTTACATGAGCGTGAACGAACCGGTGACCTTGTCCACCTCTCCATTTGAGGCAGGACCGATACCCACACAGGTTATGGTTCCCGGAGGTACCTCGGTGAGCCCTGCATCCCGCACCAGCTCGGCGATCAATCCGTTTTCCAGAGCTTCCTGCCGTATGCGATGAAGCTCTTCGAGACTCTTGAGTTTCACAACAACCTTCTTTTGTCCTTCCTTGTACCATTTCGTGAATGATATCTTTTGATGCTTCTTTGCCTTCAGAGCACAGATAACTGCCGCATGTGCCACCTGGACAGCGGTCTTTCCCTTGGAGAGTTTGAGGTCCATTCTTACACAGATGACCAACTTGTAATCCATGTCGGTCCCTCACGTCCCGGTGTTTTCCTCGTCGATCCCCTCTTCGTCCTCATCCCCTTGAGGATCATTCTTCCCCTGCCCCTCTCCCTCACCATCTTCCTTACCATCTTCCTTTCCATCTTCTTCTCCATCTTCCTCCCCACTCCGAATATCCTCATCATCACCATTTACGTCTTCGTTACCTTCATCTTCCCCCTCACCACCTCGCGTGTCCTCATCCGCATCAGGTTCCGGTGGCATGGTCCGTACTGCCAGCTCCCTGGCCATCTCCATCTCCCTGGCGATCCTATCGGTCCGCTCCTGCTCTAGTCTTCTCTTCTCTGAGAAATCATAGAACTTGTTCTCCCGGATCAGCCCTTTTCCAGGGTCCTTCCACTCTTCCCCCTGCTTCAAAGCGAGGTTGAGATCGATATTCGAGGTAAGCATGAGATCTCCGAACTTGTTCTGAACATTTGCAACGGGAAACCGATAAAACCCTCCCGCATGTTTGATCACGAAGCTCTCACTGTCCGCACTTACCACCTCTCCGAAGAACTCACCGTCCGCATCATTTACCTTGGTGGCAATGAGATCCAGGTAGCGGTCCCCTTTGCTATCCTCGGATCCCTCGTTCTTTTCCTTCTTCCTTTTGAAAAACCCGCTCATGCATCAATTCCCCCCGTCATCTCGTCGGACCGCTTCTTTTCAAGGCTGCCGATCTTCTTCTCGATGTCGCGGAGGTCCTGAAGGAAAACGTTCTTCCTGTTCTCCCAGTATTTCTTGAGACTCGGAGAGCTGATACGGGCTTTTCTCTCGATCTCCTTGATCCGTTTCCTGAGGTCCTGTCTGTCCTTTGCCAGTCTCCTGAGCTCGACCAGGGTGGGGGTGATCTCTTTTGCCGGCACCAGATCGTCAGTGTCGGGGCTCACCTTGGGAGCGATCCGATAGAGTGAGGGATGGATGGTTCCCAGCCATGGATACGCACCCCGGTACCAACCCCCTGCGAAGAACGCTGCAGAGAAGCTGAGGTAGGTGGCAGAAAGATATGGTTCCTTGAACAGCCGAACAGACGGATGGGCAAGGAAGAATCCCGTTAGAATGACCACGACCATGGACATGGCGATACCCAGGGTGACCCGGTAGAGCATATCGAATTCCTCGTCGAGTTCCCCCTTTCTCGGGAAAAGCATCTGGATCAGTGTGAATCCAGGGAGGAACAGGACCAGGACGAAGCCGTAGATCACCTGCAGGGGATTGTAATACATGGCGTCAAATAGTTCAGACCAGTTACTTAAAATTATTGGATTGGAAACGGATCATCGCTGACTACTTAGAACGCGGATTGCGCAGATTAGACGGATTGCACAGATTTACTAAAGATAGGATTTGATGGTATTTTGGAAACTTGCATAATTTCTATTTCCCCCTTCCCCCCGCCCCCCCCTTCCTGTAATTAGTCGGTTGGTTGGTGTTTGTGTCGGAGTTTTTGGTGGTGGTGGGGTGAGCAGGTGGTGTGGGGGGAGAAAAGCCACGCTGGGATGGATAGTTTTCACACCATGAAAAGTGGTAAATTATTAGTGTCTGATAGAAAAACGCTATTAAACTATATTTTTTTCATAGAATAATAGCGTTAAACGATAAAATATTTATAGAATTATAGGGTTGTTGAGGCCATGTATGTCATTCGGGAGATCGAAAAAGACATCAGAACGTGGCTCCTAGAGCGGGAAATCATTTCCATTATCGGGCCGAGACAGAGCGGAAAGACCACACTTCTGCAACATCTCAGCGAGGATCTGATCGCAGAGGGCACTTTCGATCGGGATCATATCTTCTATGCGACGTTCGATGATGAGATCGAACGCCAGCGGTTTGAGGAAAATCCCTATGATTATATCGAGGGAAAACTCCTGGATTCAGAGCGACACCTCTTCCTGTTCGATGAGGTGCAGTATCTGGAAAAGGCAGGGCCTCGTCTGAAGCTGCTATTCGACAGATATCATGAGACTGTCAAGTTCATCATCACCGGGAGCAGCAGCCTGGAGATCCGGGATATTGCAAGTTCCCTGGTTGGGCGGGCGGTGTTCTTCCGCCTCTACCCCTTCTCGTTCCCGGAATTCCTGAGTGCCAGGAATGAGAGACTGTACAAATACCATCAGAAGCATGCCTTCACATTTGATCCGGAGTATGAGATCGGGGACCTTGCGTATCTGGATGAACTGAGTGCCCTGATGAGAGAATACATGACCTATGGGGGGTTCCCCAGGATCGTGCTTATGGAGGATGCCGAGAAGAAGGAATTCCTGCTCAAGGAACTTGTGACGCTGTACATCGAGAAGGATATCCTGAAGCAGTACGGCCAGCCGTTTCGGAACAATGCCCTGCGGATACTCCAGTACATTGCCTTCCACTGTGGGAAGCTGGTGGACTTTGCCAAGGTCTCTTCCCATTTGGATATCAATGTCCTGAAGGTTACCGAAGTGATCAACATCCTGGAGAACACCTTCATCATCAAACTGGTGAGGCCCTACTTCAAGAGTCTGTCCACTGAGATCCGGAAGCGTCCCAAGGTTTTCTTCCTGGACAATGGGATCAGGAACGTGCTTGCAGAGGATTTTAAGTTCTCTGAGGAGAAAGGATTCTTGTTCGAGAACCATGTGTTCACCCAGCTCATCAGGCGGGGAGGGGCACTGAAGTACTGGCGGACCACGGCAAAGGCGGAAGTTGATTTCATTCTTGATGGTATTCCGGTGGAGGTCAAGGTCACCCCGAAGATCACACGGGCGCTCCGTTCGTTCGTCACCACCTACACTCCCCCCCTTGCCGTGATTGTTAACAATCGGGTGTTGTCTCGTGAGGAAACGATGGGTACTGTTGTCTACTC
>CAZTGJ010000079.1:0-12052 GCA_964613025.1 uncultured Thermoplasmata archaeon
CTGTCAAATACTATTCTTGGGTCAAATTAGTGTATCAACTGTCAAAGTTGGGTATTAACACCATTCCTCTACCCTCATAACCTTCCCAGAGCACTACTCCTCCACTCTCATAACCTTCACACTACCATCATTTCCCGACTACCACCATTCGGATGTCCATAACGTTCGTGCGTGTCGGGCCAGTAACGATCAGTTGATCCAGTTTCCGAAAAAAAGTGTGCGAATCATTATTCTTTAAAAAGTCCTCGGGGGATAACCCCATCTTTCTTGCCTTTTCGTAGGATCCCTCGTCAGCCCAGGCTCCTGCCGCATCGGTAGGTCCATCTATCCCGTCAGTCGCCAGACTGAATACCAGAAATGGCACGTTCTCTTCATTCTTCTTCCTCATATTGATCATCAGTGAGAGAATGAACTCCTGGTTCCTCCCCCCCACCCCGCTTCCCGTTACGTTCACCGTTAGTTCTCCCCCTGAAATAAACATCCGGATGGGCCGCTTCCTTTTTGCACCGCCTGCACTTCCATTCCCGGAGGAGCCAACTCTTGCACCATTATTCCTACCTGAAGTTTCCTCAACACCCACCTCATTCACTTTTTCCACCCTGGATGCCTCTTTTACAATCAGATCAGCGTATCTCTCTGCCGCAGCTTCAACTTTAGCACTGTCATCGTATGAGAGAATCGAACAGGGCAAGCCAGCCTTTTCAGCAGCATCCCTTAAGCAATCAAGGGCCATGGAATTTTTTCCAAGGATATAAAACCGATCCCCTGAAAACCGGTCCTTCAATTGTTTCCTTACAAACACATTCACTTCAGGACAAAGCATTTCTCTACTCTTCTTATCCCGTGCACTATTGATTTCCTCCGTTTCTCCGTCTTTCTTATCCCGTGCACCATGGATCTCCTTTGCTTTTCCCCCTACCAGATGACCTGGGAAATGATTCTTAATGATCCTCGGCAGGTCACAATATCTTTCATCATGAAAAACAGTTGGTCCGGAACCGATATTTCCTTCTGAGGATCCCGGGACGTCTGAAACCGCCAGGGTGATGATTTTTGCAGGATGGATGATCTCAGCCAATTTCCCGCCTTTGATCGAGGAGAGCGACTTCCTGATACAGTTGATCTCTTGGATGTCCGCACCGGACCCGAGGAGCAACGTATTCACCAGAACGATGTCCTTCAGAGCAATGCGGGATCGGGGAAGGACCATGAGGGATGAAGCACCTCCGGTGATGAGAAAGATGACCAGATCCTCATCATGTATCATTTCTTTTACATATCGGACCATCATTTCCCCAGCCCGGAGGCTCTGTTCATCCGGAATCGGGTGGGATCCGGCAAAGAACCGGATTCTGTCATCCCGAAAGGAATGGGCAGCCAGGGATACGATCACTCCCCCTGCAATCCTTTTACCAAGCAATTCTTTCAAACCCGAATAAAGGAATGGGGCCCCTTTTCCGGCCCCGAGAACATGGATCTTTTTAAACCCGGACAGGTCGAAGGGATCCCCCTTTACCCACAATCTATCCACATCTTCTTCGATCCGCACATTCTCAGCTACCAGACGGTGGGGGTCCACACAGTCCAGAGAACCTATTAGCAACTTCAGACATTGTTCCTCGATCGACTCGTGATCCCTATCCATAAAACGTTCATTCTCCATCATTTCGGCATTCTCCTTCTCAAAGAAAAATATTCCCTTTCATAGGTCATCAGATAATTTGGATGATCGATGGTATTATACAAAATCATCTTATAATAGAAAAGCGTGATATCTTTCATGGGCAGCACGAACCCTGATTTCACCATAGCGCTCTCCCTGGAATTTACCAAACCCTTTTCGGATGCCGTGGGAGCAAAGGAACTGGATTATCGATTCCAGGGAATTTCTGTGAGGGATCTCCTGAATGAACTTTCCTCGGAATATCCGAAGCTCCACAGTATGTTCTATTCGGAATCCGGAACCATCACTGAATACCTGATGGTGTTCGTGAACAGCAAACCCCTCTCGGCATTCGATGGTTTGAACACTAATTTGGCTGACGGAGACAGGCTGGTTTTCATCATTCCAGTAAGCGGCGGCTGATTGAAACTTTTTAATACTGAAAAGATATTTCACAAAAAGACTACGGTGTCACTATGGTTCAAAAAAAACTCGCTATCGTTGACCTCTCGCGAAAGAGAGTCAATATTACGCAAACCTCAGAAATCCTGCAGAAAGCTTTTCTCGGAGGGAGGGGGCTCAATACCTACTATCTCCACAAGATGGTGAAACCGGGGATTGATCCATTGAAACCCTCCAATGTTCTCATTTTTGGTGCAGGATTCCTTACCGGGACACTGGTCCCCAATTCCAGCCGTTTCAATGTTTCAGCACTGTCACCTGAGACCGGGATCCTGGGTGATGCAAATTGTGGGGGATATTTTGCCGCCGAGCTCAGGTATGCAGGATTCGACAGGATCATCATCAAGGGCCGGGCAAAGGAACCGAGCTACCTCTATATCGAGGACGGAACTATCCGGATCAGAAGCGCAGGGGATTACTGGGGGATGGACACAACCGACGTTCAGCTATCACTGAGAAAGGACCTTGGGCAGGTGGAGACTGCAGTGTGTGGAGTTGCCGGGGAAAATCTGGTACGATTCGCATGTGTCCGGACAGGAGTAAAGAATGCGGCAGGAAGGGGGGGCATGGGAGCGGTCATGGGCTCCAAGAATCTGAAAGCCATTGCCGTCAGGGGGACACAGGGGGTGGACATCGCCCATCCTCAGGAAATGCTGGATGTTGCCGAGCAGCTCAAGGACTACATCATGAGTTCCAAGATCACTCCGATCCTTGGAAGCGTTGGGACACCTCTGCTATACGAGGTGAGCAACAAGCTCGGAGCCATTCGGACCAAGAACAGCCAGCTCAACGCCTGGTCTGATACTCTGAATGCAGATGTGATCGATACCTTTGTGGACAAGATGGTGGGATGTTCCTCCTGCATTGTCCACTGCCGCCACAGGAACAACCTTGGCGGAGAGGGTCCCGAATATACTGCCATCGGTCTCCTTGGAGCGAATCTCGGGATCGAGGACACTGCCGATGTCATCAGGCTGAACAATATTTGCAATGAATTGGGTCTGGATATCTCCTCATCAGGAACCATCCTTGCCTGGGTCTACGAACTCTACGAAAAGGGAAAGATCAGTAAGGGCATGACCGGTGAAGACCTACGGTTCGGGGATTTCGAACTCACCAAGCGGCTGCTTCACCAGATCTCACGGCGGGAGGGCTTCGGGGATATCCTTGCGGAAAGTACCAGGAACGTGGAGCGGTTCGGAAAGGATTCCAAGGATATCCTCATTGCAGTGAAGGGTCTACCCCAGAGCGACCCCCACGATGTCCGCTATATGAAGGCATTTGCCCTTGGAATTGCCACCTCGTCGCGGGGTGCGGATCACCTGAGAAGCAGACCTACCCTTGAGATATTCTTCAACCTCCCTGTGGAGTTCAGGCAGAAGATTTACGGAAAAGGTGTTCCCAACGACCCAACATCTTTCAAGGGAAAGGAAAAGACGATCTATTTCTCGGACAACATCTTCGCAGCCATCGACTGTCTCGGTATCTGCAAGTTCATCTGTCACGGTTTCAACAGTCCCCACTTCGTGGATTATGAGTGGATGAGCAAGCTCATTCATGCGGCCTCCGGCTGGAAGTTCTCCAAGAAGGACATCGAGGAGGTCGGAAAGCGGGTGATTGATATCGAACGCATGTTCAACAACCGTCAGGGGATAACCAGGAAGGACGACACTCTGCCAAAACGGTACTTCGATGAACCGAGTCCGCTGAAGATCGCAAAGGGGCATCACATCGACAGAAAGGAGTTCAGCGATGCACTGAGCAGATACTACAAACTCAGGGGCTGGACTCAGAACGGCATCGTTCGAAAGGAGCGAATGAGTGAGCTGGAGGCGTTGATGTGAAGTACCTCTACGTCTATCCGGAAAAATGCACGGGCTGCAGGGAGTGTTCCCTTGCCTGCTCACTCTTCCATTTTAACGAGTGCAACCCGAAGAAAGCGGCAATCACAATAGTCAGAGACGAGTTCCGGAAGTATGAGGTACCCATCGTGTGCTTCCAGTGTGAGGATCCGGTTTGCCTGAAGTACTGTCATCAGAATGCCTATTCCATCCAGGACGGGATCGTTGTAAGGGATGAGGATCGATGTATCGGGTGCCGGATGTGTGCGGTTCTCTGTCCATACAATGCCATCACATCCTTCGAAGGAGAGATCATCAAATGCGATCTCTGTGACGGGGATCCCATCTGCATCAAATACTGCTCTACTGGCGCGATAGCCTATCTGGATGAAACGGCAGAGCTGGAAGGACGCAGAAAAGACATGGCGGATAAGCTGGCTGAGAGCTTCGGGGGATGATTACGGATTTTCGCGGATGACAGGGAACGCGGATGACGAAGGATAACTTGTTGTCCTTCGTGTTGACCCCAGGGGGGTCGACAACGCAGATTAGACGGATTTGCGCGGATTAAAAGAAGCTGGGATTTGATGGGGGGATAGTCCGGCTCTCAGCGTACATCTCTGGACGACACGATGTAATTCAGGAAATGGAGGAGTATTTTCAATGAAGGACACCATAGCGGATTACGATGGTATCAAGATGGGGGATACGGCCTTGTACACAAAGACGATCACTGATGAGGACGTGCGGATATTTGCTGAACTTTCCGGGGATCACAATCCACTGCATGTTGACGACGAGTTCGCAACATCTACCAAATTTGGGAAACGGATCGCCCATGGAGCATTGAGTAATGCGGTAATCTCAACTGTACTCGGAATGAAACTACCCGGACCCGGAGGGATTTATGCGTCCCAGGAGGTTAAATACCGGAAGCCTGTCTATCTCGGTGATACCCTCACGGCTAAGGCTGAAGTGGTGGAGAAGTTCACAAAAAAGGAGGGAAAGGTGAGGTTCGTGCGCATCAGGACAGATGTGTTTAATCAGCATGACGAACTCGTCACCGAAGGGGAGGCAGTGATGACATTTTTATGAAGTTTGAACCCCCCTCCTTGATTGATTTCTCACCTGATAAATCCGTCACTCGATCCTGCTCACTTTGTATCATACCATTTCACTTGATCCCGCAGACCCATCCCCACTTTTGTTGAAATGTATGGAATCCCTCATCACCCAATTTGTCCAACAGTTCATCAAGGAGTTTTAATCTTTCTTCATACGGTGTTTTCGGATAGAGGCCGGCAGATTGTGCCGGGATGCTGTAGAAATCCCTGATCCCTTCTCTTGACATTGGGATCGCGACAATTCCCTCTCGGACATTCTGGAAACCCACATCTTCCAACATTTCGGGAAGTACAGCCCCATCCGTGATCTTCCTCCCATATGGCGCACAGGACCATCCTTTTTTCCAATCAAAATGGAAGAGATCGACATCCTGTACAAATTCACCTTTCCCACTTCCATCCCTCTTTCCTCCAATGAGAGCACTGTCACCGTTATCCTGCCTCCCACAGCACTCCCCCCCCACCCTCCGGTCATCATTATTGTAAGGACTAAAAACTCCTATGGGATAGTTCATCCCAACTCCCCCACCTGTCCGGAGTACGGTATGCGCTCCCCTCAGGGCTCTCTTTGGATCGGGAACAAGGAAAATTATTGCATTGAACAGAACAGCATCCACCTCTTCACGGATCACATCCTCCAATATTTCGGCATCTCCGTGTCTGAATTCTATGTTGATGAACCTCCTTGGCTTACCTTTCCTTTTCGTACTCTCCCCTTTTTCCTCCCGTTTCCCACCTCCTTCGAACAGCGATTCCAACTTTCGTTGAGCCGCTCCGAGCATCCCTTCAGAGAGTTCCACTCCAATGACCTTTCCTTTTTTTCCCAGTATCTCAGATAAGGCAAACGTGGATATTCCAGTCCCACATCCGACATCCACAACCGTCATCCCCTTTCCTATGAAACAATCCTCCGCAAGTCTTTGAGCAAGTGTTCCAAAGAGGCCATATCTTTCCTCAAACGCATCGTACCGTTCAACTGATCTGTCGAAATTTGATCTAACAATTTTTTTGATTTTTTCTGTATCAATTGGGTTCACATGATCTTCTCCGATCATTCATTATTATTACTCGTGGTGAGGGGGAAGGGGGGGAGGCGTGAAGCCGTGCAGACTTGAAACGATCACGGCGTTTTTCAGAACTCGGAATCCGGCATGTGAACGTAATTGTCATCAAGGAGCCGGTCCTCGATCTTGCTTACATCGGTTCCCTCCTTCATGAAGGAGTACAGTGGACCAGTATTCCTCACATCTCCGACGAACTGGGCTCCCAGGATCTTCCCATCCTTTAGCAGGAGCTTCTTGTAGCGTCCGGGATTGTCACGCACGATCTTCCGGCACGTACCAATGGTCTCGGATGTCCCCCCCATGGCAATCACCGGAGTTCCGAATACATCCAGGATGTTCACCACTTCAGCCCCTTCATATCCCGTGGGCACTCCAGCCATATTGAGGGCGGCGACCCTTCCCTGCTCGATGGCATTGGGCCAGATGGCATAGGACCCCACGTTTCCCAGGATACGTTCCCTCACTTCGGCAATGTCACCGGCAGCGTAGATATCCTTGGCATTCGTTCGCATGTGCGAATCGACCAGGACTCCCCGATTGGTATTGATCCCGCTTCCGGCAACCACGTCGAGGTTCGGTCCAACTCCGATGGCAACCACCACCATGTCACAGCCGAGCTTCTTCCCCCCGACTCTCACGCCTTTGACCCTTCCTAATGCCACACCCTCAACCCTTTCCCTTTCATTATCCCCCTTCTTTCCCCTTCCCTCATCCCTTTCCTTATCTCTTTTCTTTCCCCTTCCCTCATCCCTTTTCTTCCCCCCTCCCTCTTCCATATCTCCAATAATGGATTTCACAGACTTTTTCAGGATCAACTCAATACCATGTGTTCGCAGGATTTCCTCGACCCTTCTCGACACATCGGGGTCAAGCATCCGGGAAAGGATCCTTGGAAGCAGCTCAACGATCGTCACCTCCGCCCCTCTCTTTCTGAGCATAGTGGCCGTCTCGATACCCATGAACCCTCCACCGATGACAACAACCTTGGTTGGCTTCATTTCTTCTTCAGCTTTTTCTCTTTCTCCTCCTTTCCCACCCCCCTCTTTCTGATCTCTGCCTTCTTTGATCCCTTCCAGGTGATCAATGATTCCCAATGTTGAATCCAAGGTCCCCATGATATGGACCCCTTCAAGATCGATCCCCTCCATTCCCTTTGGAGTGATGGGTTTTGCACCGGCCGAGATCAACAGCTTATCGTAATTGATATGCTTCCCGTTAGCCAGCTCGACGGTCTTTTTCCGGGTTCGAATCCGAAGCGCTTCAGTATTTTTCAGAAAACGTGCATTGAACCTCTCATAAAAATCATCATCAAAACGGAACACACATTCTCCATCTATTTCACCGGATAACAGATTGGGGAGGGAGCAGGGGGAGTAGGCAGGATACGGTTCCCGGGAGATCATGGTGACCTCCGAATCCCGGTCGACCTCTCTGAGAGCCTGTAACGCGCTGGTACCTGCGCCGCCATTGCCTATGATTACATAATGCAACCCCATCCTCTCCAAAACAGTTTACCGTCTAATTGCTGACCGACTTATTGATCAATTCAATGATATCCATGACCCTGATCCTTGGTCCCCCTTCCTTTGACAGCCTTTTAGCAGCCTGGGCAAGATTATCCCTGCAGGTCGGACAGCCAGATACCACAAGCTGAGCACCCACCTGCCCTGCCTGCTTGATCCGTTCATGTGCGATGTCCAGGCTCATCTTATGCTGGTATCCTTTCAACCCCCCCCCGCCCCCACAGCACATGGCCTTGTCCCTGTTTACCGGGAATTCAACAAGTTCGACACCAGGGATCCTCTTTAAAAGCTCTCTGGGCTCCTCATACATCTTCATATGCCTTCCAAGATCGCAGGGGTCATGGTAGGCAACTTTCATATCCATATCTCCCTCCCCTCTACCTACCGAGCCCAGGCTGAGCTTCCCTTCGTCCACAAGCTGAAGCAGGTAATCGATCGAATGATACACCTCATATTCCCATCCGTCGAGAACTCTGGGATAGAGGTCCTTCAGTGTCCGGTAACAGCCGGCGCAGGTAGTGACGATCCTCTTGGGCCGTACTCCGTCGATCTCTACCCTATTCCGTTCCGCGGCATCCTCGAACCCGGATCCAAGAAGGAAGTTCAGGTAGCCGCAGCAGTTCTCCTTTTCCTCCATTGTTCGGTATTCCACATCAGCACTGTTCATTATGGATATCAGGGCAGGAGGGATCCTGAATTCCTGGTACGATGCCACGCATCCAAGGAACAGCAGGGTTTCAGCATCCTCGGTTGGAGCATAGTTTTTTTTGTAGAAATTGCCCCTCTTCTCCGGAGGTTCGGAGAACGGATTCCCATAGTTGACAATGTTATCAAGTGCAGTGGAATGGATCCCAGGGATCTTTCCGCCCTTTGTAAAGTGTGATCGGACCTTCTGGATGATCTCGGTGAGATCCACCCCGGCGGGGCACACTGTCTGGCAAAGATTGCACATGGTGCAGGTGAACGAGTGATCTGCAATTTCCCCCTCCGGGACGTCTCGTCCCACCATGAGGGAATATGCCTGCTGAATGCGTCCTCGCCCGATATTCGATTCCTGCATGGTCTGACCGAAGACCGGGCATCCGGCCCTGCAGAATCCACACTGCACACAGGCCAGTATCTCGTTGTCCATTTCCTCCCCGAAGGACACCGCTAATTCTGGGTCCCTGTAGAGTTCTTCGTATGCCCAGGAGGAGAATACATCCTTGATGTTCTCATCGAATCCGAGCTTCCCGGGATTCATGATGTTGTTCGGATCGATGATGTTCTTGATGGATTTCATGAGGTTGTAAGCTGTATCCTTGATCTCACTTCTGATGAAGGGGGACTTTGCCATACCGATCCCGTGCTCGGCGGAGATGGTTCCCTCATATTTCATGGCGATCTCAAGGAGGTCATTGGAAAGCAGCTTCACAGCATCCCAGTCTTTCCGATTTGTTGGATCCCCCACAAAGGTGGCGTGAAGGTTCCCGTCCCCCACATGTCCGAAGGTTGCGATCTTCACACCATACTTCTCGGCGAGGGCCTGGATCTCACGAATGACATCGGGGATTGCTGATATGGGGACCCCGATGTCCTCCATGATCGGGATCAAACGGTACTTCGGTTTCCATCGGGAAAGAGAGGGAACCAGTACGGATCTACCGGCCCACATGGCCATTCTCTTCTCCGGATCGACGGTCCATTCCACATCCACACCGCCATGTTTCTTGCAGATGTCCATCACCCTGGAGAGCTGGGAACGAACTGATTCCTGATGACCGTCCAGTTCCATGATGAGGTAGGTTTCCACATCCGGTAGGTGCATTCCCTTTGCCTCATTCACTGTCTGAATGCTCATATGGTCCATGATCTCGCAGGTGGAAAGCGGGATCCCCGAAGTGAGGATCTCGCTCACTGCGTTTCCATTATCCTCGAGGCTGTTGAACGAGGCGGTAACGATCCCGGTATATTCGGGGACCGGAATGATCCTCATGGTAAGTTCGGTATAGATTCCCAGGGTTCCCTCAGATCCTGTGAAAAGCTGGGCCAGATCGTAACCTGTGGAGCTCTTCGGAGCCTTCCTGCCTGTCTCGAGAAGTTCTCCCGAGGGGAGAACGACTTTCATGCCCATGACATAGTCCTTGGTTGTTCCGTATTTCATTGCCCGGACACCGGACGCGTTGAGTGCCACCATTCCCCCAAGGGAGCAGATGGGGGATGAGCCTGGATCCGGTGGGAAGAAATAATCAGGACCCACTGCCTTGTTCAGGGCGTTGCAGATGATCCCAGGCTCACAGATGACGTATCCATTGGGCTTGTTCACTTCAATGATCCGGTTCATCTTGCACATATTCAGAACAATGCCGCCGTATGCGGCCAGCGAGGCGCCTGTCACCGAGGTTCCGGCAGCACGCGGGGTTATCGGGATCTTCTCCTCGTTAGCGATCCTGACGATCTCCATTACGTGCTCGGTGGAAAGCGGATAGACCACAACATCGGGTTCAGCCTGATGGACCGACATATCCCGGGAATAGGAGATCAGCTCGACCCTTTCTGTGAATACGTTCTCGTCACCCACGATCTTCCTGATTTTTTCAACATAATCCATATCTTTCACCTGTGCGTCACCCTCTGCCTATTCTTATTCTCAATGGCCCCCTTTCCCCACCACCCCACTTTCTCTCTTCTTTCCTCACACCAATTTCTTCTTTGTTTCCCCCTTCCCTCCCCATACCCATCGTTCATCATCCTCTAGCCCCCTCCTCTAGTTGTTCGATGAACGCTTCGAAATTCGTTCTCATCTGTTCGTCGGATAGGCACCTCAGATCGTTGAGATCCCCATTGATCACGATGGACGGGATCCCCTCACCTTCCAGGCGCTTCGGCATTCCATAGAGGCTGTTCGTGTTGTTGTGACATGTTTTGGAATCATGAAATACGATCCCATCCACATGAAAGAAATCCACCATATTCCGGATGTATTCCTCTTTGTAATCATCCGATCTGACAATGAATAGCTCCGTGTATGCCTTTGCCATACTGCGGATCGGATCCCCTGAATCGAATGCCGGAAATACCCAACTGTTGCAGTAGGTGGATGCCACCACACATGCCCCCCTTCCCCCCAATAACTCGGAGTGGTTTCTTAGTCTCCCCCAGATCGGCATGCCTTCCCAGTAGAGCCGAACCCTCTCATTTTCCACCGCACTGTCCCCCTCCTGTATGCGCTGTTCAAGCTCTCCTAATAATACCTCATAATAATCGTTCGCTTCCCGAGTTCCCCTAAGGACAACCGCTGGTCCCATGTGAATGGTACTGTCAAAGAAGGTAATGGGGGAGGGCCGGGAGGTGGCGGAATCAAGTACCCTTTTCCACAGGTCAGAACATTTTCTGGAAAGCGAAACAACGCTCTGCAGTTCCCTGCGTTCATACGGGTTTCCCGAGATCTTCTCCAGAGGGTCGATCAGTGCTTCCATCTGCCCGGCCACGGAATCAACATGGACATCTGTTACCTCGCCGATCCCGCTGTGTGTATTCACTCCCAGCACCGGCACATCGAACTCACGGCCATACCACGCGAACCAATCCTGCACATCCCGGCACTGATTGGTGTTGAACACCAGGACATCGGGTTTCGGGACCCCTTCTATTCCCGGATAGGCCCGTGACAGGGGAGTGGACTTCCTGAGATAGGATCCGATATCGGAGGTCAGATAGGAACAAATCTCAGGGGAATAACCGATGGCATTGGCATAGGGGATGAGCTCGGTGGCCATTCGTGTGGCACCCAGCATCGCGGCATGATTCTCCGGGAAATAGACATTAAACCCAAGCGCCCGCAGAAGTTCAGCAGGACCCACACTGGAGCACCATGCCACTTTTTCCTCCTGACTCTTTGATGCCCTGTCCAGCTCATAAAAATAATCACTCATTGCCTGCTTCATTTGCTGGGTCGACCTGAAACCCTTTCGTTTTTCCGTACGTGTGGCATTCAATGAGTCACTTCCAAAGTATCTGATCCGCGTTTCCATGTGCTGATCGAAAAGAAAATCCCATGTGATAGTACAGTCCGGACCCTGATTTCATGCGTTCTGGCTCGGCGTACCATGAGTATGGTCAGCAGTCAACATTTTACTGGATGGTATTAATCTTTTCTAGACATGTTTTGTCATGCACTGTTAAAACAGAAGAGATAGACCCCCCTCCTGTCATTTTGCGGATCATTGTTGAACACAATTATTTTTTCCTCTTAAAAAATCACTGCAGATCATGTACATAGCATTCCGTTTTCTTCCTAAGCGAATGACTTTCCCTTCCTTCATCAATTCATGGATGTTCTTCATGTGTCTTCGGTTAAGGAATGATCAACCATATTTGAGCTATTGATTTCCCA
>CAZTGJ010000080.1:0-11976 GCA_964613025.1 uncultured Thermoplasmata archaeon
CCATATCACCCCAGTGTCCACCTATTGTAATCTTGCAGTGCTTCTACAACCTAAAGTTTGTTATGATAAATACCATGGGACGACTAATTCCTAGAGGAGGGGGTGGGGGGGGAGGGGAATACATAACGTGACATGAGAGAGGAAAGGAGAGAAGAGGGGTGGGGAGGAGTGACAACTTGTTGTCGATCCGGTTGAGCGTATGGCGCTCGATGAGGGGGAAACCGGTGGCATGAGGTGGACCACTGAAAAAGCGATACAGAGGGAAGATAAATAGTGAGGAATGATGAGCGGAAATTCTCTATTAGATTTCAGATTTTATAGGAACCCACGAAAAATTATTTTTCCGGACTTTTCTCCAATATTTATCCCCACTTTGCTGGTGAAAAACTAACTCCTTATCGGCCGAACTATACTATATTGAATTAATCCCACCGTAAGTTATAAAAGACATAAGATACGTGCCCATCCCGGAGGCTTAACCATCCTGGTCGAACGGAAATCTAACCACGGAACTTTTTTTGAAAAAGCCAAGAAGGCCTTCACTGAAAGACATTATCACGCTAGCCGAAAATCCGTTCACAATTACGAAATCATGAAATCAATAATAACCGATGGGGGACACCCATGGACCGCCTAGCCACAAAATCCAAAAAGAATACCTTATGTGAGGAAGTTGAGGAACTTTCCGGTGAAAACCTGTTCGGCTGCTACATGTGCGGTACCTGTGCTTCCGGCTGCCCATTCGTGGAGGACATGGATCTCACCCCGGACGAGGTTATCCGTCAGGTGGTAATGAACAACTGGGATGTGCTGGATTCCAAGACCATCTGGCTGTGCTCATCCTGCTTCACCTGCGCGGAACGCTGTCCCAGGGATATCAACATCACCAAGATCATGGAAGCCCTGCGACAGATCATACTGAGACTCAATATCGATGAATGCGATCCGACATCCATTCCCATGGACCGGAAGAAGAAGATCCCACAGATCGCCTTTGTCAGTATTTTCAGAAAGAACATTGGATAAACAACTCAAAGGTAATACCCATGGAACTGCTGTATTATCCTGGATGTACCCTGAAGACCTCCGCAACCAGCCTCGAGAAATCGGCGATGGCAGTGGCAGAGGCATTCGGGTATACGCTGAAAGAAATGGAAGATTGGAACTGCTGCGGTGTGGTATCGTCATTAACCAAAGATGACATTATGCATCACCTAGCCCCCATACGAAATCTCATTCATGTGGAGGACGAGGGCCATGATCGGGTGATCACCCTCTGCGATATGTGCACCAATACTTTGAAGCAATCCAACCTGTTCATACATGAAGAGCGAGAAGGAC
The DNA here is from genome assembly GCA_964613025.1 of uncultured Thermoplasmata archaeon. Taxonomy (GTDB): domain Archaea; phylum Thermoplasmatota; class DAOVMN01; order DAOVMN01; family DAOVMN01; genus CAZTGJ01. The sequence continues at coordinate 1,342 of CAZTGJ010000080.1, forward strand.
TTCCGGACATACTGGACACCATGGAATCGTTCATGGACAGGGAGAACCGCTACAGTGGTAACGTGAAAGTGGTGCATTTCCTGGAGTTCCTCAGGGATGAAATTGGCTTTGCCCGTATCAAGAAGAAGGTGAAGCGTCCCCTCAAAGGATTGAAGATCATGCCATATTACGGATGTTATCTTCTCCGGCCCCGGGAGGTTGCCATCGACGATGCCGAGGAACCCACAATCCTTTCCGACCTTCTGAAGGCTCTCGGAGCGGAACCGGTTGACAATCCGTTCAAGATCGAATGCTGCGGCTCCTATCATACCGTGAACAACGTAGAGATCGTATCAAAACGCGCACGGACGATTTCCGGATATGCCACGGAGAGGGGGGGGGATGCGATTGTCATGTCCTGCCCGCTGTGCAGGTTCAACATAGATGAACGGGGGAAGGAAGCGGAGGAAATGTTCGAGGGATACACCCAGATACCCACATTCTATTATACCCAGTTGATTGCCATTGCGCTTGGACTGGATGTGGATATCTGCAACTTCGAGGAACATGCCGTGAATCCAATTGCCCTGCTGAAAGATAAAGAGATCATTGAAAAGACCGAGTGTGAAGGATAGGTAAACGACAAGATAATGGTGATCGAATGGCCGAGGATGAGAAAAAGAGAATTGACATCAAACTGGTAGAGAGCCCTGATGTGGAGCGGTCGAGGGAAATCGAGGAAAAGACCGGGACCGTCAAGATATTCATCATGGGAAAGGGATACACGGTACCTGCCGGACTCACTATCATGAAGGCGATCGAATATGCCGGTTACCGGTTCATTAGAAGCTGTGGCTGTCGTGCCGGTTTCTGCGGAGCATGTGCCACGGTGTACAGAAAGGAAGACGAGTTCAAGCTGAAATTCGCCCTTGCCTGTCAGGCCGTAATCGAGGACGGCATGTACCTTGTGAACCTACCCTTCGTTCCGGCGACCAAAAGTCAGTATCTGATTGAAGAACTGGAACCGGACGCAACCACACTGCTTTCCATCTATCCCGAGATCGCCCGGTGTGTTGCCTGTAACACCTGTACCAAGGCATGTCCCCAGGATATCGAGGTGATGAACTACATCCAGGCGGCCCTCCGGGGAGACATAATGCGTGCCGCGGAACTATCATTTGACTGTATCCAGTGCGGACTCTGTTCAATTCGATGTCCTGCCGATATCAAGCACTATCATGTGGGTCAGCTTGCCCGAAGACTCAGAGGAAAATATCTTGATCCCAGGTCCAAAGACCTTGAGAAGCGTCTGGGCGAGATCCGGAATGGTCAATACGATGCAGATATCGAGGAGCTGATGTGCATGGAAGACAGTGCCATCAGGGAGAAATACGCGAACAGGAAGATCGAGTCAGTGGCAGAGACTATAGCGGAGGACTGAGAACATGGAACTGATCGATGGTTATCCGGATTATATGTTGGAATCCATAAAGAAAGTGGAGACCAAACGCAAAGAGAACATCAACAAACAGGTTCCTCCGATGAGCATGGAAGAACGACAGCAGATCCTCAACAAATATCATCCAGATTTCAGGACGGACACCAAACGTGAGGTGAAGATCGGGATTGACAAAGGTAAGATCATGTACAATGAGATCGTGGACCTCATCGAAGCAAAACCCATCTTTGCATCAGGGGAGATCGACCTCGACGAGATCGATTACGATGTGGACATCCTCATCATTGGAGGAGGCGGGGCTGGAACTGTAGCCGCACTGTTCGCAAATGAATCAGGTGTCCCAGTGGATAAGATCCTCATCTGTACTAAGCTTCGGCATGGTGATGCCAACTCAATGATGGCCCAGGGAGGAATCCAGGCCGCTGACCGGTCCGAGGATTCCCCGTCCATCCACTATCTGGACATTTATGGTGGAGGTCACTTTACCAACAAACCCGAACTTGCCAGGGCACTTGCCATGGACGCTCCCGATATCATCAAATGGCATGAGGAGCTCGGGGTCATGTACGACCGCAAAGAGGACGGGGAGTTCCAGGAGCTTTCCGGTGGAGGGACAAGTCGGCACAGAATGCACAGTTGCAAAGACTATTCAGGGATGGAGCTCATGCGGAATATCCGAGACCGGGCCCGGAACATCAAGATTCCTGTCCTTGAATTCTGTCCCATCATCGAACTCCTCATGGATGACAAGGGCCAGGTAGCTGGTGGTATAGCCTATAATATGGAGACCCAGGAATATTACGTCATCAGGGCAAAGGTCACGATCATGGCGACCGGAGGAAGCGGACGGCTTCACCTCAGCAATTATGCTACCACAAACCATTACGGTGCCACCGGGGATGGCCTGGTCATGGCCTACCATGTGGGTGCCAATCTCAAGGATCTGGATACCATCCAGATTCACCCCACGGGGGATGCGTACCCCGAACCAGTGGTCGGGATTCTCTCAACCGAGAAGATACGAGCCCTTGGTGCCATGCCTGTAAACAAAGAGGGTGATCCTTTTGTGTTCCCGATGGAACCCAGGGATGTCGAATCAGCTACATTCATACGTGAATGTAAGAATGGAATGGGCCTTGATACCCCCACAGGGATGGTAGGTGTCTGGCTTGACTCTCCAATGATCGACATGATCCATGGTGCGGGAACAATCGAAGAGAAGCTGGGGGGAGAAGTCAGAAAGTTCAGACGTTTCGATGTGGACATGGTAAAACATCCCATTCTCGTCTACCCCACGCTCCATTATCAGAATGGCGGGGTGGAAATTAACGAGAAAACCGAGACCCGGATTCCCGGATTGCTTGCAGCCGGAGAGGTTACCGGAGGGGTCCATGGGAAGAACAGGCTTATGGGAAATTCACTCCTTGATTTCAACGTCTTCGGACGGAGAGCTGGTTTGCATGCGGCAGAGTACATCAAGAACGTGGAATTGGGAAATCTCACCCTTTCCCATATTGATGATTACACAAAAGCTCTGGAGGATGCCAACCTCGATTCCGATCTGAATGCACCGATCATCCTGCCTGAGTACCGCGGAAAGAAAGCCATTTCACGGGCTTTGGATATTTTCTGAGATATCATGAAGGAACTTTTGAGGGAACTTATGAAGGGACTTATGAAGGAACTTATGGAGGATCAACATGATTGATGTTCTTGTAGACTGGTGCAAGGGATGTGAGATCTGTGTCAACCGATGCCCGGTGGATGCCCTCGAATATTCGGATGAATTGAACAAGAAGGGTGTGTATCCACCGAAGCTGAAAGAAGTGAACGAGTGCAACTTCTGCAGATTGTGCGAACTCCTTTGTCCCGATTTCGCTATCACCGTTATCGTCGAAGAAAAGGAAGAAGATACTGAACCTAAAAGTAAGCTCATTATCGGAGGTATTGTGAATGATATATGAACGAGATCCCGTGAGGATCCGGAAAGTCCTTGGAGATAAGACCCAATTCATCCAGGGAGATATGGCTGTGGCATACGGAGGACTGCTGGCAGGAGTCGGTTTCTTCGGCGGATATCCCATTACCCCAGCTTCGGAAGTTGCCGAGGGAATGGCCCGATTGCTCCCGCGATGCAAGGGTACCTTCATCCAAATGGAGGATGAGATCGCAAGCATCGCTGCAGTGATCGGGGCAGCATGGGGAGGAACAAAATCCATGACCGCCACCTCTGGTCCGGGGTTTTCTCTGATGATGGAGAATTATGGTTTTGCCATTATGACCGAGACCCCATGCGTCATTGCCAATGTCCAGAGAACCGGTCCATCCACAGGCCAGCCCACCCTGGGCGCTCAGGGAGACATGATGCAGGTACGATGGGGAAGTCACGGTGATATGGAAGCGATCGCATTGTGTCCAAGTACCGTTCAGGAATGTCTTGATATGACCATTGATGCATTCAATCTCTCTGAATACTACCGACATCCGGTGTGCCTCATGACCGATGGAGAGGTTGGTCACCTGAGAGAGAAAGTTGTCATTCCCGACGAGGATGAGATGACCCTCATCAATCGTGTGGAGGCAACGGTGGACAAGGAGGATTTCATACCCTTCACCAATTCACAGACCAGGGATTCAAAGGTCCCTGATTTTCCAACCTTCGGTTCAGGTTACCATACCTATGTTACCGGTCTCACCCACAACAGAAAGGGATTCCCTGCAACTGACAAACAGAAGGATCACGAGGAACTGGTGACGCGGATCATGACAAAGATCACAGATGATCGCGAAAAGCTGGTAAACGTGGAAGAGATAGAATTGGATGATGCCGAGATCGCTTTTGCCACCTTTGGGGCATCTGCCCGGCCTGCTGAAAGCGCAGTGGAATTAGCACGGAAAAAAGGAATAAAAGCCGGACTTTTCAGAATGAAGACCGTCTGGCCGTTCCCACGGAAGCAGATCTATGATCTGTCCAAGAAAGTGAATACGATCATCGTTCCCGAGATGAGCATGGGGCAGATCTGGCATGTGATCAAGGAATGGGCAGCCAAGGACTGCAACATTGTTCTCGCACCCAAGATCGGAGGGGAGATGCATCTTCCCATGGAACTTTTCACAATTCTGGAGGAATACACATGAGCGAGATGATCGATGCACGTGAATTGCGTGAGAAATACCTTCGGGACGGCATGCTTCCCACAATCTTCTGCAACGGATGCGGACACGGGAACTCCATAGATTATACCCTCTGGGCCATCGAAGAGCTTGGGATAAATTTGGACGATGTGGCATTGGCGTCGGGTATCGGATGTTCCTCCCGCATCCCGGGATACATCAATGCTGACGGCCTTCATACGACCCATGGAAGGGCTATAGCCTTTGCTACCGGAATCAAAGCCGCAAATCCCGACCTGCATGTGATTGTATTCACTGGAGATGGTGATGGCACAGGAATTGGAGGGAACCATTTCATCCATGCGGCACGAAGAAACATTGACCTCACTGTCATCCTCCTGAACAATTTCATTTATGGTATGACCGGTGGACAGGTAGCGCCTACAGCTCCGAAGGGATCCATCGCAACCACGGCACCCTTTGGAAATATTGAGGGAGCTTTTAATATCTGTGAGCTGGCCCAGTCACTTGGAGCCGCTTATGTTGCCCGCTGGCCCGTCTTCTATCCCTACCAGCCCATCAAATCCATCAAGGAAGGACTCCAGACAAAAGGATTCTCCCTCATCGAGCTCATGTCCCCATGCCCTACGGCATACGGAAGGAGGAACAAGCTCGGAAAGATCGATGCACTGTGGACCTGGTATGAACACAATACCATGCTCATCGAGGACTATGACAAGATCATGGCCTACGGTACCGATGAGGAGAAGGAGAATGCGAAGGACATGTACAAGATCGGTGTTTTCCAGAAGACCGGCAAGCCCGGATTCTTCGAGGAATATGAAAATCTGGTGGACAGGATTACGCAAAAGGACGACCTGAAGTTCAAGGGGGATTCAAAGTGAAGCAGGAAATTCGTATCTGCGGTTTCGGCGGGCAGGGAGTAATCCTTGCTGGTTTCATCATCGGAAAGGCCGCCTGTGTCTTTTCGGATTTTCATGCGGTCCAGAGTCAGTCCTACGGTCCGGAGGCCCGGGGTGGGGCTGCCCGATCCGAGGTCATAGTTTCTGACAAGAAGATCGGATACCCCAGACCAACGGGAGTGGATCTCTTTGTGGCCATTGCCCAGGAGGCCTTCGACACCTATCGGGGAGACGTTCGGGATGACACCATTATGATTATCGATCCCGACCTCGTTCCGAGACATGACATCGGCAGACCCCTCTACAAAGTTCAGGTCCAGAAGATCGCAAACGACCTTGGGAATAAGATCGTTACCAATATTGCCATGGTGGGAGCCATAGCCGGGATCTACGATGTGATAGATAAGGATGCAATGAAGAAAGCCGTTGAGGACAGTGTGCCAAAGAGGTTCATCAAACTCAATATGAATGCATTTGATAAGGGATTCGAGGCCGGGCGGAAGGCCAAGAACGAATGATCGAATGGATTTAGCCGCATCCATCATTCCGATACATCGAGTTGATTCACGGGATGGGTAGCGTGTTCATTCCGGATGTTAGCCTTTGGGCTTTTCAGGAGGTTCAGAACGGTTCGCACCATCGAGGGTATCGCTTCCCGAACAGGTTTGGAGAGACCCGGGTTTACCATGTCAGGTATGGATTCTATCTGACATACCAATAGTAATACATCGATATTGCCTTTATCCCTCAGATCCTTCAACATATTCGATGTAGGTATTTGGTGCATTGAGAAATCATCAACTTTCAGTGATGGGATGTCATCTATGTGCATGGTAAATATCTCCCCCGGCACCCTCCCTCTGCTAGAAAGGTCCACCGCATCAATAATCACAAGCCTTTCCACCCGGGTTGATCCGATGAGCATGGGAAAGATAATCTCCCTGGCCCCACTCCCCACATCCATGATATATGTTTGATCCAGTTCAATTTCCACTTCCAGGAGTTCCTGTACGACTGCGGGTCCAAATCCGTCATCCCCGAGAAGGTAGTTCCCACAGCCGAGAACCAATGTTGGATATCGATACCACTCCGGTATAATATCATCTATCTCTTTTCGTGTCGATTCCAGATTATACCCCCACAAAATACATAAATCGTAAAGGACTGATACATTCCATAATTGTATGTGTATTGGATTGTTCTCTATTGGTTTGGCAATAGATTGGATAACACACATAACTTCCATTCTTGAGGTGAAACAATGCGCTCTTGCCTTACTAGTACACTAATATTTGTATTTAAAACACCAGGAAGATCCTTAATATTATTTGCAACAAAATTATGAGCTGTTTCCTCATCTTTCGCAAGGAATGAAAACAATATACTGTCCCCGTACAAATGAAACGTATATGCCAGATATACAGGATTTATCGTAGATGTTGGTTTGACCTTGGTCAAGTTATGATATATCTCTTCAAATTTCGCTGGATATCCACTAATGGTTACAATATATCTTTTCATCTCCTCAAATAAATTTTCTTTGCATCGGAAAAACCTCATATTATGGAGATGAAACAGCCATAATCCATTTACACCCGGTATAGGAGCAATCACCTTAGCTACAAAATCCCCAAAACAATCCGGGTTTTCTGCATGTAAAAATATATTTGTATCTTTATATCTGGAACGTTTTGTTATGTACATGATTTGTACACAATCATTAAATTTTTTTTCAAGCACATTTTGATTTTCCAATAGATAGTCCCATAATACGTTACTTCCGCCTTCCATCTTTACCCGAACAATTGCTAGCATGTGTATCACCCTGAAATTTTGGTAACTTAAAACTTTCTGAAGGTAATTGCTACTACACTACGAATAGCCGTAATCCTATAAGTGGAACCTTATCAGCATATAAAGTTAACGATAGTTAATATTTAACACTACCGGATGATACTTCACAATCGTATTGATATTATCCAAAGACCGAAAGATAAAACAAACGAACATATTGTATCTATTGGAATTTCTATAGGGAATGGATTTTTTAGATGTGCCAGGATCATAACCTATCGAATGCTCATCTCCCAATTGATATCTCCTTTTCCTTAATCAATTGATACAATTTTTCTTTTACCCCGGGTTCAGCATATGATAGAACATTCAATTCATCCGAGGTTTGACGGTTCTTTAAAGAGTAACTTTTTCCATTGAGAATGTGTTCAATCTTCCAGAGGACCTTATTCTCAATGGTTGATATCATAATCGTGCTGAAAATATCTGCCAGGTTTCCAAGAGGTGGCCGATCGATGTTATTATGTTCCATGATTGCTGTGATTTTCGTACCATACCGATATTTTGACTCGATGTTTAAAGTGCCTCCCGATCGCTGGCAGGTACCATCCATAAGTGCCAAACCCAAACCGATCTTACGTGTGGTATTGGGTCTTGTTGTAAAGAAAGGATCTTTGATCTTTAATAATTGATCCGGTCGCACTCCATGACCATCATCCTTAATTATTATCTTGAATACATTGCTGGATGTGTCCTCATCGACAATAATATGAATCTCCCGTGCTTTTGCCCGTATCGAATTTTGAACGAGATCAAAAATGTGATCAGATATTGTTCTCAAAGTTCATCACCCAGAATTTTACGACTCATTTTTCATTCCGTTGTAATAAGCACCATTTCCATTTTAACACCATTCTCACTTGAAAGAATAACAACTTTGTCCGTATATTTTTTGATATTGGCAAGACCCATACCTGCACCCCAGCCCTTTTCACGGATTGCATCGGAAGCAGTCGAATAACCAGGTTCCATGGCCAATTCGATATTATCAATTCCCGGTCCTTCATCTAAGACCAAAATGATTAACTGATTATCTTTGATATAAGCTTTGATTTCACCCTTACCATACGCATGGATGACCACATTAACCTCTGCTTCATACAGAGAGATACTGGCTCGGCGAATGATCGATGCTGGGAGACCAAGTTCAATTAAATGCTTTTTAAACAATTGGGAACCTTCCCCGGCCCGTTCAATGTCCTTTGTATCAATAAGGTAAGTAAAACTTTGATCATTCGTTAACATCTTAGTGCTGATAAGGTATTTACTTGGCATCAAGATCTCATCACGCCTTTTATTATGCAGATATACGGTACCCAATCGCTCGAGAATATGAATAATCACATCCCCATTCGTGACCATTCCAACAACAATATTATCCTCATCGATTACAGGAAATCTCCCGTAACTGTAGCCCATCAGATACTCGACAACGGTTGTGACTTTCATATCATTTGTCAAAGTGATTACATCCTTCACCATGTGGTCCCCCAGGGGATCCTCCATGCAGTCGTTTTCAAGAGCGATAATAATATTTTCAATGCTGATCAGACCTAGCAGATGTAACTCTTCATCGACAATAGGAATTCCGGAGATCCTATGATCCCTCATAGTTAACTGAGCATCGGCCATTGTTGCATTCTTGGGAAGTACAATTGGTGGTGTGGACATGAAGTCCGAAACACAGTCATGATGGAGCAAAGAATCATAGAGTTCGTATTTAGGTAGTGTGATATTTGACACTTACGTGTTCCTCCTTTTCGAGTATCTCTGTTTCGTTTCATGGATCTTTTGCAACAATGTGGTGCTGTGACCTCATTCATTATGTGCGTACCCGCGAAGTACTGTTACTTATATGGGTTGTCAGTATATCACGTATTTCGTTACTTATTTTGGACAAAATATTTATGCTTTTCCCTATTTGCACCTATGAAAAGGCGAGATTTCTATAAGTTTGACTATTATTTATTTGCATCTTTGCATACGTTGTTATATTATATCATAATTATTGTCTAGTTACATATTGAAATATATGTGAATAATAAGCAGGATTTGAATAACAAAGATTAAATCTAAAGATCGAGTTTATTGACAGCATATCACAAGCAATTATGAGGCAGGGATTACCAACGAGCGATCAGGGAAACGACAAATGACTTCGTCTTTGTTTCGTACTAGTGATGGATTTCCATGACAATTGATACATCCAGCAGGTTGATGAGTTATAAAGCAGATTTGCATGTTCATTCTGCACTGTCCCCATGTGCAGAGGATGGAATGAATCCTGAGGAGGTGCTGAGGTGGATAAAGAAGTTTGGGATAGACATTCTATCAGTTACGGATCACAATTCGGGATCAAATTGTGCAGCTTTCGATTCAGCAGCAAGAAAGGGCGGTGTTATTTTCATTCCAGGTATCGAAGTCCAGAGTTCCGAAGAGGTGCACCTGTTAGGGTACTTTCCAGACATAATATCATTACAGAACTTCTGTACTGTCGCAGTAGAGCCTGGAATTATCAAGGGAAAAAAAAATGTTCCACACCAATTTGGCAATCAAGTACTATTCGATGTTTCTGGTATGAAGATCGGGGAAGCAGAGGACTTGCTTTCAATGCCATTGTCCCTCTCTATCGACGAACTGGTTGATCATATCCACAGGTTCATGGGTATTGCCGTTGCAGCCCATATAGATAGAGGATTTTCCATTATATCACAACTGGGATACATACCACTTGAGCTGGAATTGGACGCTGTTGAAATCTGGGATACCAACAAAATCGAAAAAATGCAGTCATCATATCTTGCTGGAAGAGATCTGAATATCATTTCATCCTCTGATACACATTACATTACTATGATGAAAAAACCAAAAATGAAATTTTGGCTTGAAGGAGCTGATGTTCAGAGCTGCCTGGACTGTATCAAGGGGGATGGTACCGGAAGGATCACGATAGCTGCAAATGGAAAAAGGGACCATCGAAAACGAATGGAAAAATATCTCCAGAAAGAGAAGAAGCCATCGAGAAGGGATTGGCAATCACTCTATAAGCATTGATACTGGCGAGAAAAGTTACATGATATATATTCTATGTTCTTTTCTACAATTACTTACTTATTTCATTGCACATTTCACTAAAATTGTTTTTGCGTTACGCGTTTCTGGGGATAATCCAATACACTTTACATGTACAACATAACCTATGAGAGATCATATCATGTCTTTTGATGACATTTTTCATGTCCTATGATATCATTTTTCCTGTCTATAGAGGGTGTTTCATAACAGAACACCAAAATATATTTAATC
>CAZTGJ010000081.1:0-11957 GCA_964613025.1 uncultured Thermoplasmata archaeon
TCTTGTTCCCCATCATTCTAATCTCTCATCCTCTCTCTCCCCCCCCCCCTTCCCACACCAATACCTCCAATTCCTTAAGGTGTGAAATATCGAAAAATCACAAACTTTAATTATGACCCGTGTTTGCCCGCCATATACTATACACCATGGTGCATACAATGATATCTCAGGATAGTTCACCATCACTAAAAATTCGCTTCAATGGAATGATTATCACCTCGATTTTACTCGTTGCAGCCCTTGCGTTCTTCGCATTTCTTCTTGTGGGAAATGTAGGCGGGGAGACCCTCTACGTGGACGACGATGCGGCGGCAGGGGGGGACGGGAGCCTGGAGACACCTTTCCAATCCATTCAGGATGCTGTAGATAATGCTACCGGCGGGGATACGATCCGGGTGTTCGAAGGTCTCTACCTCGAGAACGTCATGGTGAATGTGACGGTGAACCTGAGCGGAAATGGGTCTGCGCAAACCACCATCAATGCAAGTGAATCCGGAGATGTGGTCACCATCACTTCAGACTATGTGAATATGAGTGGTTTCAGTGTTGAGGGTAACGGTACAATTTCCGGTTCCGGTATCCTTGTTCAGGCGAACTTCACAACGATCTTCGATAATCACTGCATGAATAACATCCGGTCGATCCACCTTCTCAATGCGAACTTCAATTCAATTCACAACAATTCCTGTACCGACAACACCGATGAGAACGGTCGCGGGATCCGGCTCTATTTCTCGAATAATAACACGGTACGGGAAAATTATTGCACCCGCAACGATCAGAATGGAATTCTCATCAGCGAGTCAGAGGACAATACAATTTACAACAATACATGCGTTTCGAATCAAGTCAGTGGGATCTATCTTTCAAATGCAGACTCCAACACGATAGAGAAGAACAACTGCTCTGATAATGGGTTCGGCAGCGGGATCGTTCTTCGGGAGGGTTCGAACTCGAACCTCATCATTGGAAATGACTGCTCCGGTAATGGAGAAAGCGGTATGGAGATTGAAAACGATTTCAATACCCTCATAAACAACACGTGCAATGATAATGACCAGCATGGGGTTGATTTGTATGGTGATAATTGTACTCTGACAGGTAATATATTCAATAATAATGGTGAGGCAGGCATCCGGGCGAGGGGTGACGACACAACAATCACGAGGTGCTTCACCAATGGCAATACGCTTGATGGAATCTATGCAACGAGTATCATGAACCTCCTGATCATTGACTCTCAGAGCCTGAACAATCTTCAGAACGGGATCTTCATCGATCCCTCCAGTGCCATCAGTATTACCAATTCCACAATCACAGGGAATGATGTAGGTCTCAAGCTCGATGCCACCACCGATGTTATGGTAATCGATTCGGACATCACAGCAAACCCGACCTACGATCTCGATCTCACAGGATCCTCCGATGCTAACCTGACGAACACTAGCTATGCTATCTACAATGTCGAACTTGGATCCACCTTCGAGATATGGTGGACCTTCCAGCTCATGATAAAGGATGAGAATGGCACAGCAGTGGAGAATGCCCATGTCTATTTAAACGACACTAATACTGATTCTGTATACGAAGGTTTCACAGGTATTGATGGGAAAATCCCGATCATGAACGTCCAGGAAGGGACCGTGAACTCAGGATCCTTCATATCCCTCAATCCCCATGACATCGTGATCTCCAAGGACGGCCTGGAGACCATCGAAGAGCCAATTACCATCAATTCACACCAGGACCTGGAGTATACTCTGGATCCCCCGGCAGAGGGTCCCGAGGCGAAGGTCGCTCACGACATCGTGATCTTCATCAACGAGACACAGTCAATTGATTTCTTCGACGCCACCCCTTCAACCGGAAGCGGACTTACCTTCCTCTGGAGGTTTGAGGACAACTCCACGGATACTTCCCCCACCCCCCCAGAGCACGGCCCTTACAATAAGGCGGGCGTCTTCATAATAAATCTCACCGTTACCGATGATCAGGACCGGAACGATTCTCTCCTGATCCGGGTCGTTGTAACCAATATTGCACCCAATGAAGCGGATATCACCGACGGTGACAAGATCGGCCTGGAGGACGAAGAGCTCACCTTTGCGGCCACGGCAAATGACACACTCAACGACCAGGGAAGTCTCATTTTTTCCTGGGACTTCGGGGACGGAACGTTCGGCATGGGCGAGACCGGAGTCACACACACCTACTTCGATGAGGATGTGTACACGGTCATTCTCACCGTTATGGACGATGACGGGGCCATCAACACGACCCAGATAGAGGTCACGATAACCAACGTCCTTCCCACCGCCATCGGTGAGGCACTCAACAACGATGTCACCTCAGGAGGCACGATCTACTTCAATGCAGCAGACAGCTTTGACACTGCATCCGATATGGACGATGATGATCCGCTCGATTACTCTTGGAACTTCGGAGCCGGTGAGGGTACCGGTGTCGGGATCGTCACCAGCCATCAGTACGATGAACCCGGACAATTCAAGGTTGTGCTCACGGTCACTGATGATGACGGAGCTTTCGAGACAGATTCATTCTTCGTGAACATAGTGAATCAGCCACCCATCGCTATAGCGGGGAATGATGTCACCGAGTTCAAAGGTGAGAACATAACCTTTGGCGAATTCCAGGCATCCTTGGATCTTGACGGGTCCATTGTGAATTACACCTGGGTCATGGGCAATGGCGATGTCATTTATAATGCCACCTTCAACTATACCTATGCAACAGTTGGTGAGTTCATCGTAAAATTGACCGTCACCGATAACAATGATACTTCTTCACCTGAGACCGAAGATTCTCAATTGACGGTCACCATCGTGAACGATCTTCCTTTCAATCTCACCATTGTGGCCTCAAATGACACCATCGAGCAGGGCATGACCATCAACTTCACAGGATCGGCAAACGATACCGACGTCCTCACGTATTCCTGGGATTTCGATGATGGCAATACCACCACGGGCATGAATGTCAGTCATACCTTCGTGGAGACGGGAACCCTTACCGTGATCCTCACCGTTTCCGACGGTTTCGACGAGGTCTCCACCCCCTATGTTATAGAAGTCACGAACATCATCCCGAATGCAACGTTCACTCCGAGCGTTACCGAGGCCAGCATGGGTGAGGAGATCACATTTACAGCGGGAGACGCGATCGATCTGGATGTTGCAAACGAATCCCTGACCTATTCCTGGGATTTCGGCGATGGGTCCACCGCCACCGGAGCCGAGGTTACTCATATCTATACGACCAGCGGCCTGAAAACGGTCAGGCTCACTGTCAGCGATCCAAGCGATGATTCGGATCCCTTCACCGTGGAGATCAATATCACAAACGAAGCTCCAACCGCTCGTATTACCATTGATGGAAATACTACAACTGCCGGGGTGAAGTTCGCCTTCGATGGATCAGCTTCGAGCGATCCCACCAACGAAGCGCTCACCTACACCTGGGACTTCGGAGACGACAGTACCCTAGTGACAGGTGTGATTGTTACCCATACCTATGCCTCTGAAGGTACATTCATCGTCAACCTTACCGTTTCCGATGGCACAAATGATGAGACAACAACCGTTACCATGACCGTTGAAAAAGCCACAACAACCGGAGGGGGGGGCGGAGGCGACGATGGCGGTGGGATTAGTATCATTACCATTATTGCACTCATACTTGTCATTATTCTCGCTGTTTTCCTTGTGATCCTCATAATGTTCGTGACTGACAAAGAACCGAAGGAGATCACCAAGGTCGTGCAGATGTTCAAAGAAGGGAAGACCGTCAAGGACATGGCTCCCCAGGGAGGAGCCGAAGCTGTTGCTATCGCAGTGGAAGGAATAGAGGTGGAGGCTGTTGAGGTTGAAGCCGTCGTTTCTGGTGAAGCTTTGGAAGCAGCCCTGGTGGCAGAGGTCGAGATTGCCGGAGAGGCGAAGGATGGGAAAGATGCTTCCGGTAAATCCAAGCGGGAGGTCAAGCTCATCGACGAGGTGGACGAGTTCACCGCAAAGAAAGCCTCCTATGCATTCTCCCTGCACAAGCTGGAACGCGACAGGGATCTCCTGAAATCCGACCTTGACGGTGAGGAGAGTGAATCGCGGAAGAAGGAGACAGAACGTCAGCTTTCCAATATCGAAACAAAGATCACCAAACAGACCGATCGTATTGCGAAACTGGATGAGGAAGCAGAGAAAGCCAAGCTCAAGAAAGTCGCAGAGGAGAAGGCCGCGGCAAGTGGCGGTGTGATGGTGGATGGCGTGCTTGTCGGAGGGGATCCCGATGTTTTCGATCCTGAAGCAGTTGCGGCATCCGTACCCAAGCCCGAATCACTCGTTGCTCTGGAAGAGGCGAGAAATGCCATTGATCGTGTCCATCCGGAGAAGGATGATGAACTTGCAAGGAAGGAAGCAGAACTGGACGCCTATGCCGAATATGCGGATGATCCTGACTATGCCGACTATGTAGCTGATCTTGAGGGAAAGATCAAAGCAATGAAGGTCATGGAAAAGAAGCGTGGTGACAAAGGCTTCCCGAAAACCTCCGAGGTTGCAGAAGCCAATGAGAAGATGAAGGCCATTAAAAAGAGCAAGAAACCGTCCAAATCCGACAAAGATTTCGTGAAGACATTCACCCCAAAACTTCAGGGATTCGAAAAAATGATCGGGACAAAGATCGACGAACTCCTCGATGAGCTTTATGCCGAATCGGTTGAAGAGATCGAAATGCAGATCGCCGACGAAGAGGCAGCCTGGGAAGAAGAAAAGGAAGAAGCTGTCGCCAGCGCAGAGGAAGAATTTAATGCCCGTAAAGCTAAGGCCGAAGCAGAAAAGGAAGGGAAAGCTGCGGCAGAAGCCGAAGCAGTAGAGGCAGAGGCTGTTGAAGCAGATGTTGTTGAAGCTGAAGCTGTTGAAGCGGAAGCAGTAGAGGCAGAGGTTGTTGAAGCTGAAGCTGTTGAAGCGGAAGCAGTAGAGGCAGAGGTTGTTGAAGCAGAAGGCGTCGAAGTGGAGGCCGAAGCCGTTGAAGCTGAAGCTGTTGAAGCCGAGGCAGTAGAGGCAGAAGCTATTGAGGCGGAAGCCGTTGAGGTTGAGGGAGTCGAGGTTGAAGCAGATGAGATCGAGGTCGAAGGCGTTGAGATCGAGGGAGTCGAGGTTGAAGCAGATGAGATCGAGGTCGAAGGCGTAGAGATAGAAGCGGAGGAGGCCGCACTAGGGAAGAAGTCCAAAAAGAGAGCAAAGACTGCAGCTGGTGCTGGAAAGAGGAAAACCTCAGAATCCAAGGCGAAATCCGGTTCCCCTGAAGTGACCTGTCCACAATGCAAGAGCCGGCTTGCCGTTGGCACCGATAAGCGTCCATTCACCTTTAATTGTCCCAAGTGCAGGAAGCAGATAACCCTTGAGGCAAAACCCGGGGAAAAGTCAGCTTCTGCAGGGATGGGTGGAGCCGGAGCACCCTCGGGATCGACGGTCACCTGTCCACGATGCAGATCTTCTCTGAACGTGGGGACCACTCAGCGTCCATTCACATTCAACTGTCCAAAGTGCACTCAGAGGATTACTCTTCAGAGTCCCGGAAAGGGCGGACCACCAGGAGCTCAGGGAAGACAACCCTATGGTGCTCCACAGGGAATGGGTCAGGGCTATCCGCAGCAACCGCCGTCACGTTATCCCGGATCCGGGTACGGGCCAGGAGGGGCACCATCCTATCCTCCGGGCGGACCTCCCGGCCCCTCTGCTTCCACCATCCGGTGTCCTCGTTGTCAGTCACAGTTGGATATCTCGAAGATGCCACGTCCTTCCACATTCAACTGTCCAAATTGCAGTTCCCGGATCGAGATACGGTAGACCCTTACAGATCACTTTAACCTCTTACAGATCATTTCACATCTCGTACAGATCGTTTCACACCTTTTGTATATCGTTTTACATCTCCTACAGATCACTTTAACCTCTTACAGATCCACTTCACACTCGATCTCGCAACGGGGCAAATCTTACTCTGTCGCTGGGTTCTGGTGGAGTTTCTCTTATCGTGTGGTACAATCGCCCAGTCAATTTGTCACAGGACACAAAATTACGGGAACGTAAAATTGGTTGCCCAGAGCTGTTTACCGGCAGATTTCCCATCTCCAATTACTTCAATTTTGTTGGACGATATTTTGAATTATGTCGTCGAAACCGAAACGTTTATATTTAAAGGTAATTTACGCTTCCCCAATCCCATTTTTGAAGGTAGATACAATGGTGACTAGGAAAACCTCATATTTTCAATTATTCATAACCGCAATCGTGATTGTTTCATTTCTCATGCCCATGGTGCATCAGGCACCGGAGGCAGCAGCCGACGGATCGGATGATCTCAAGCAGATAAACCTTTTCCTCAAGCATGAAGGCAACACCGATTACTACATGAACTCGGTCAGGGAGAACCCTGGCGACACTACCGGAGTTACCGAGATCATCTGGGATTACGGATGGTGGGACGGTGACGATGTCGTTGAAGGCGAACTCTTGAACGACCTGTACATCGAGGGAACCTTCAGCGGTGGAGAGGAAGTGTATATTGAGGTGAGTGTAACCTACGCCTCAATTAGTGGATCCACTGATGTTACCATGCAGCTTCGGGATAACGGTGAGGTCATTGCTGAAGTCACCGATTCGCTTTCCGGTGGATTCCCGAGTGGTGAAGAAAACAGTGTATGGCGTCTACCCTTCACTGCGGCTGCGGATGGTACCGACCATCACACCTTCCTTGAAGGACACACGATGTCCGTTCGCATGTTCACGGATGGAGGGAATGTGAACGTGGACTACCGGGGCGGGGATGCCCATGTTGAGTTCAATGCAAACCAACTCGATCAGGAAGAGTTCTGGGTCTTTGATGTGAACGGCAACGATATGTTCGGTCAGGAATTCGCACCTAAGTATCCGGAGGAAAGCGGTTTGGGTACGGCCCATCTCTGGGGAACCTTTCTGGATACCTTCACCCACCGGGATATTGATGTTATCAGAATTACCATCGAAGGCCCGGAAAAGACCATTGAACCCGATCCAATAAGTCCACAGATAAAGGCTTCTGGTCTGGTAGCATTTCACTTCAACTGGACATACGGAGACGATGTAACCAATGAAGCGGATGCAGGAACCTACTATGTTACCTTTGATATTGTAGATCAAAGTGGGAATAATTTCACCTTTGTGGAGGAAGTGAGGTTCATCATGTCAAAATACGGGGTTTACCTTACCCTTGAGGAAGGAGAATCCGCAGATAAGAAGGCAGGTCCCGGAGAATACGTCCATTTCAATATTGTCGTTCACAATGCGGGACTGGTTGACAATGATGTCTTTGATCTGACCCACGGGGACCTTGCCGGAGATTGGGAAGCGGTGATCGAACCCACCAGTGTAACCCTGAACTCGGAGCAGTTCGAGACAATACTATTGAATATCTCGATTCCCGAGGACAAACCTGTCGGGGATTCCTTGGATTTAAAGATCACTGCCATCTCCCAGAAATCCGATGAGGATGCCGAATACGGGGTTGCAAAATGGGATCTCAGAACCACCACTCGGGTTGCAGCCACTGCCCGGATATCGGTGTTCTTCAGAGAGCAGGATTCCGATGATGATAATTCGGAATTCATGGACATTCACGGCAAGAAAGGAAATGCGGAAAAGGGCGTTGATCGGGATTTCAATTTCAGGGTAAAGAACGACAGCCCCTCGGACGACGAGATCACCCTGTACCTCGATAATATTCCAAATGATTGGGATGCATCGATCATCGATCCTGACACAGAGGAGGACGTGGACAATGTCACCCTCATTGGCAACGATGAGGTACTCCTCCTTGTTCGGGTACGTCCCGCAACAGCACAAGGTGCAAACAACCGTGCTAATCTTGAGATTACCGGGGTATCCGGCAATAACCAATCCGTCTTCGATACCGCATATCTCAATGTCACCAGAACCCTTGGAGTGGTTGTTTCCACGAACGAGGAAGACAAACTTCAGTTACTGAAACCAGATTTGCGTAATACTATTGATTTTATTATAGATAATACCGGAAACGAGGACCGCACCTTCACTATCGATATCAATCTCGATACTCTCGACCGGGATGAGTGGGACGTGGACTTGACTGGAGATCCTTCCATTGAAGTAGCCTCAGGTGATGGAGAAATATTCTCACTTGATATAACCCCCACTGAAAATGCCATCAATAAGGAGGACGGTTACTACTTCGTCATTACTGCCGAGGATGAGGATGATTCAGATGTCAGGTACGAATTCACCGTCGAGATGAACGTGGAAACCCAGTATAAGCTCGAGCTCGAGATCACGGTTCGGGAACGGACCATCGAGGAAGCTGGTGATTCAGTGGAATATATCGTTCTCGTCAAGAATGCCGGAAACTCGGAGGTTACCATAACTCTTGAAGTCGTCAAAGATAAGACGGATTGGGATGCATCTCTGGATAAGACCGCGGATACTTTTGTTCCCGGTGCAACCCAGAAGGAGTTCATCCTCACCGTTTCCGCACCCGATCCAGTGGACAACAAGGAGACCTGTACCGTAACCGTTACAGCGACAGTTCTGGGTCACACTGATACGGCAAAGTCCGTCACCACAAAGACTGAAGTGAAGAAAGGTGATGTCGACAAGTTCGTGGATACCCTTCAGGAATATTCATGGATGCTGGCAATTTTCATGGTATTCATTATCGTTGCAATCGTTCTCTACTACCACTCACAGCAGTATGACGAGTACGATGAGGATGATGAAGAATACGACGAGGATTACGAAGAGGACGATTGGGAGTAAACGCTTCGGTATTTATTCCCCCTTGCATTTTTTATTCCACCTGTCTTTTTAGCCTTGGCTTTCCCCCCACTTCCCCCACCCCCCCCTCTAAGTCTATTTTTTCCTTAATGTATTTTACGTCTCCTTTTTCCGCTTCCCTCAATCCTTCGCGTTACTCCCAAATCTGCATGTCAGTTACGGAGCGATCTTCAGAAACCAGATCCTTTTCCCTTTCCTACCCGTTCAATTGTGAGGAACGACGAGAATACAATAAACATGAGCACCACCGAGAGTGCACTGGCCATTTCGAAATCCCGGTTCCCGATATAACGATAGATGACCATGGGGAGAGTGGCATATTCGGGTTTATGGATCATGTAGGTGGCCCCCAGTTCTCCCATTGAAATGGAGAATGCAAAAATAGCGCCAACCAGGATACCGGGGAGGATCATGGGAAGCTCGATCCGGAAGAAGGTCACCACCCGGTCCGCTCCCAACGACATAGCGGCCTCCCGGAGATGAGGATTGAAGTTCTTCAGTGAAGAGGATACCGATCTCATGACAAAGGGATAGGCAAGAATGGAATGTGCGATGACGATCCCCTGCCAGGTTCCATTGAGGACCAGGAAACCGGAAGAATACCCGCGAAGAAGGCCCAGAGCCAGGGATATTGCGGAGATCCCAAGGGGAAGCATGAACAAGGCTCCGAGAATATTCCTTCCTCTGAAGTCCTTTCCATGCATGAGGTAGGCCATGGTCGTACCGAGAGGGATACTGATCGCCATGGTTATAAACGCGAAAAAGAGTGAGTTCACAATGGAATCCACAGGACTGATCCCTGAAGATTCGGTGGGGGTATCGAGGATCTCCCGGTACCACTGGAAGGAATACGATTCAGTTTCCCCATCCCTTACGATGAGTGAATGGCGAACCACCTCGAACATCGGACCAATGATGATCAGCATGATGATCAGCACATAGCAGGCGATTGCGGCATTTCTGACCGATAAGACAGACCTTAGTTTCGATTGGATTCCCCTGAGCCAAATTGGTGATAGAATTGATCCGGATTGTGATCCCAATGTCCTTCCCTGAGCTTTGTGAATTCCCGGTCCAATCCTTTTCATCTGGGAGATTGGATCAGCATCGTTCTCCATATCCGGAAGACGGTTCGAGATGACGGTGTATGCGTACAGGAAGAGGAGGGTGAAGAAGATCTGAATGATGGCAAGTGCGGAGGCAAGTTTGTTATTTACAATAACGCTGTTCAGGGTGAAGATCTCCACTTCGATGGTGCTGAGCTGCAGATTTCCCAGAATGAGTACGATGGTGAAGGACATGAAACAGTACATGAACGTGAGAATAAAGGCAGCAAGAATGGCGGGAAGGAGGAGGGGGAGGGTGATGTACAGGAAACGCTTCCACGGCGGAGCTCCAAGGGAAGCAGCGGCCTCCTCGATCCTGGGGTTGAGTCCGGTCCAGGATACACCCACTAGTCGGACCACGATAGCGAAATTGAAGAAAGTGTGTGCCAGCACAATGGCCTGAAGATTGTACAGAAGCTTCTGACGTTCCATGAACAGTGCGAGAAAATCATTTACCGGCCCATTTGTTCCGAACAGCAGGATGAAACCCATTGCAACGGTTATGGTGGGCAGAACGAAGGGAATGGTGATCAATGCGCGGACAAAAGATTTTCCTGGGAACCTGTGCTTGGAGAGAAGATAGGCGGCGGGAAGGCCAAGAGCTATCGTCGCCAGTGCAGAGTAGAATGCCTGTTTGATGGTGAATGTGATCACACGGCGGTAGCGGGGAGAGTTCAGGATGTCCATGATGTGATCGGTTGTATACCCTCCGTTTTCCATGAGTCCGGTCTTGAACACAGAATATATCGGGAAGAAGAAGAAGAGAATGAGGAAAATGATGGGAAAGAGGTAGGGAATGAACTTCAACCACTGGACTGGCTTTCTTGGTCCACCATGTTTTGCTTCAACCCGGTGTTGACCAATCGTTTTTTGGACATCATCTGACCGGTTATTCATTGGTTATGGAAAATAATGACCGGTTATTTATCCCTTCCGTGTTCTCTTCAATCGATGGGAAACGTTGGCACTCCACGCAACATTCAAATACCCCCCGCCCCCTTCTCCCCTTATGTATACTTATGGAGATTCAGGAAAGTCATCCAACAGCGACCCCTCAAAGTCCACATACTCTTCATATACTCCTCCCTCATCTTCACCAACATCCCACTCCCCGCCCCCTTCCCCCACATCACCTATGATCCATGACAAGCCCGGTTCCTCCTTCATCCATGCCTCCCCCCCTCCTCCCTCACATGTCTGGTATGCCTGCTATGGATCAAACCTTTCCTTTCAGAGATTCTCATGCTACATTCAGGGCGGTACACCTCGGGAGAGCAACAGTGTTTA
Source organism: uncultured Thermoplasmata archaeon (assembly GCA_964613025.1). Taxonomy (GTDB): domain Archaea; phylum Thermoplasmatota; class DAOVMN01; order DAOVMN01; family DAOVMN01; genus CAZTGJ01. The sequence continues at coordinate 11,252 of CAZTGJ010000081.1, forward strand.
TCAGGGGTGTACGGATAAAACCCTTCCCACACAAAACAAACAGTACACGATCCACCACAGACTATATTTCGCCAAATCAAGTTCGATCTGGCAGAACAAAGGAGTTGCATTCCTCCATCCGGAAGAAGACAACTCCTGCACCACCTTTGGAAGGATCTATTTCATCACGCGAGAGCAGTTCATTCAGGTCCTTCGTCAGGAGAATGGCTTAGCCCCGGATGATCCATCGATGATGATCGATCTCGAAGAGACGATTCAGAGGGGTTCCACTATTTTTGAGGACGGATGGTATTCCCATGTCATATGCCTGGCATTAGAAGAAGGAGTACCTGTTTTCACATTCACCAACCCGAACAAACTTCCTCCAAATCCTCCTGGTCCTCATTATATCCAGACCATCCGTTCGGGGATTCGGGAATGCTATCCATCGCTTACTGATGAAGAAATTGAGGAATATTTCCATAGAAGCGGAGCTGATTAACGCAGATATAACAAGGGACGCGGATTCCACAGATTCGGCAGATTACACGGATTTTTTTGTGTTGGGAATGAATGGGCGGAAGGGCAGGTAGTTAGGGGTAATGGAGGATAAGACATGATACTCAAGATGGCGATTTTCAGTCCTTCAGTTTCCTTTCAAGTCTTTTTCTCGTAGTACATAAAGTATGAAATAATTCGGAAAAGGGAGGGGTAGCCATATGTATGG
>CAZTGJ010000082.1:0-11957 GCA_964613025.1 uncultured Thermoplasmata archaeon
TTTAAATTTTACGATGATTAAATATATTTTGGTGTTCTGTTATGAAACACCCTCGTATGGCATGTATTTCGGATCGTGCAGGAATATCACTGTTTCTGGATGTATCATTCAACAGAATGCCAATATCGGATTGTACTTTCAGGATGTTGATGACAGTTCGGTAGTGAATACCACCATTACCTCAAACACGAATTATGGGTTCTGGCATAATGGGAATCGAAATTTAATAACGGATACAACGGTTTCCCACACGAACGGAGGTCCGGGGATCAAGATCCTTGGGATAGGATACCATAATAATTCCTTCATACAGACTGAGGTCTCCCACAATGGAGAGGACGGGGTGACGATGGATGATGCTGACAACACAACGTTTCAGGGCTGCTCCGTCCACAATAATAGCTACAATGGGATGCTGATCAATGGAGAGGAGTATCCAAACACCATCGATAACTGCACAATTTCGGATAACCAGTATACTGGTATCGTGCTCAATAATGTGCGCTATATGAAGATAATGAACTCATTGATTTCAACGAATCAGGAAAAGGGTATCGAACTTGATGACTGTGCAGACAATAATCTTTTTCACAACTTTTTCAATAACAATACGGAAAATGCCAGAGACGACGGGACGAATACCTGGGACAATGGACTCCCGGCTGGCGGGAACCGCTGGTCTGATTTCGACGAGGCAGGAGAGGGGGCGTACGATAACGATACGAACGGGATCATCGACGACCCGTACACGGTCCCCGGGAGAGGGAATCAGGACAGGTATCCCTTGGGTGGGCAACCCGCTCTGAATGATCCGCCAATCGCAAATGCAGGTACTGACCGTCAGGTGATCAATGGAACCACCGTGACCCTTGACGGATCAGGATCAACTGACGATGTCGGTGTTGTGAACTGGGTCTGGACGTTCCAGGACAATGGTTCGCATATACTGATCGGCGAATCGCGCAGTTATCAGTTCATAACGATTGGAAATTTCTCGATCCTGCTGACCGTCTGGGACGGGGAGGGGCTTTCGGATAATGATACCATATGGGTGAACGTTACTGGTGTTCTGGAAGTACCTGATACCGAGAAACCTGTACCTGTTATCACTATTCCAGAAGTAGTATATATAGGAGAAATCGTGGCCCTCGACGGAACATTATCCCATGACAATGTCGGAGTCGTTAAGTGGGAATGGGAAATCCCTTCTGTTAGTGCTGATATTATCACCGGTCCTAACCGAACAATCGTGTTTAGTGCCACCAATTATAGTATCAGGATTAAATTAGTGGTATATGATGCCGCAGGAAATTTTAATGCGAATATCGATTACATAAGTGTCCTTTATCGACCGGGTACGATATCCGGCACTGTTGTTGACAGCCAAAGACGGGAACTTTCCGGGGTCTTGGTATCCTTTGAATGGGAGGACGATCTTGAGACACAAACAACTGTCAATGGGAATTTCAGCTTCCAAAATATGCCTGCCATGCGGTGGGGGAAAAATACTTACACCCTTATTTTCAATAAAACAGGTTATAAGGAAACGAGTATTGATTTGGATTTGGTAACAGGAAAGAATGTCCATATTGATATGGAATTACTCACTCAGGAAGAGTTTGAGAAAAAGAAAAAAGATGAAGAGAAAGCTGATAAGACATGCTGGGGAATAATGATGACTCTGTTATTCGTTCCAATCGGTATTCTGCAATTCAGGAGGAAAAACTGAGCAGCGTTCATCCGCCCTTAACGACTCTGATGAGTCATTCGGAGTTAAAACAAGTTTTCCCTCCCCCGCTTCCCCCCCGTTTAGATTTCGTAGTCGTATTGGTAGGAGTGGTCCTCGTCGTGTTTGTGATACCGCTGGTACTGCGTTGGTAATGACGGTAGGTGTATTTAGGATAGGATAAAACACAATGATGGGCAGACCCTGAGGTGAGGAGTTCAATGAAATGATGCAGGAATGGAGGCGGCGGGGGCTGGTGGGAGGCAGGGGAATGAAATGACACTGAGGGATTAAAACATGGTTGTGGAGGGAGGGTGGGAGATGGTGGAATGGGATGCAATGAAATGACATCGTGGGCTAATTGGTGGGAGAGGGGTAAGGGGTGGAATACGGGATAACGAGGATGAGCTTACAAGATTGATTGGATAATCCCACATAACAATAGCAATCCGAGCATCAAATCCCACCTTAATTATTATCTGTGAAATCCGCTAAATCAGCGTAATCCGTTTTCTCGTTGTCGTATCAGCGAAAATCATTCCTTCTTATTTGGGACCATGCACAGGAACACGAAGTCCTCGTCCCCATCGTTGCGATACCCATGGGGTTCATCCCCCGGAACGAAGATAAAGGTGCCGGAGCTTACTTCATGCTCTACACCATCATCTCCGAACATGATCCCCTCCCCGGAAAGGATGAAGATCTCGTGTTCGTTCCAGTGTCCGTGAAGCCCGATTGAACCGCCGGGCTTGAGTAGGAACCTCCGCATTGCAAAGTTCGGAGCCCCGTCCTTCTCCTTGGTGATCAGCCACTGGATGTAGGTGTCATTCACCGGGACGTTGGGCATACCCGCCACTTCCATGGGAATGTCATCGATCTTCTGATATTTTGCCATAGGATCTACCTCGAAAGGGGGAGAGCGACTCAGCTATAAGAGAGTTACGCCGGACCAATAATTATTTCAAGGGGGAGGGGGGAGCAGGAAGGAGGATACAACAGCCGGAGGAGCCCATTGACCACCCATTCATTCATTGATGCAATCGAATTGACCGGTTCTTTATCATCATCGTCATCACCTTCATTTCTCATTATCATCGGTCTGGTTTTAATACTTGCCGCACTTCCCCTCCTCCCCCGGATTTTCAGCTATATCAGAATCTATCGGAAAGCAAAAAGGGACTATGCAAAAGCCCGGGGAACCCAGCACAAGCGTTTTCTCACTCACGGACTAACACAATTGGATACGATGATCAAGGTCCAGGAACAGCGGAAGCAGGAGATGACCATCGAACGAAAGCAGGCGGAACAGGAAAAGGAACGTCAACTGGATCATGCACTCTATTCCAACATTATCGAGACCTATCTTCCCGGGGCAGAGGGGGTGGGGGAAAAACTCACCCGCAAGATCCTCGACCAATGTTTTGACGGGACGCTGACCAGTCTGAATCGGGCCCATGTGGTGAACGGGGTTGGAAAAGCGAAGCAGGAATCCATCGATCAGTGGTTGAAGGATATCGAAAAGATAATTCCGGAATACCAGCACAGAGATTTTCCCCATAGAAATGATATCACCAAAGAGTTCTCGATGAAAATGTGGGATCTGGAGGTTCAGATAGCAAGCCTGGAAAGGGATCTGAAGAAAAATAAGAACCTGAGATCGCAGGTCAGATTTGCATTGACTCCACTTGAAAAGGTGGATTTTTCCGTTTTCCTTGGATCATATTTCGATCGACCCGGGGAAAGGGACTCCGGTATGGTAGATGGTTACCTGCTGGGGTCTTATCCGGAATGGGAACCAAAACCGAAATGGTTCGAGGACCTTGAGAACAGTCTCGGAGGGAAGGACAGTGGGATGGTTTCAGGATAAGCTGAGGTTTAAAAATATCAGGGACATTCCCCTTTCCTTCAGTGTGGATCATCTCGAAGGTCATCTGCACATTGAGATCTTTCTGGAAATCGAAGGAACCAGGGAAAAGCTCCCCGATCCGACCAGCTTGCGATCCTATGGCCAGACCTTCCAGAGGGAGGGGGTATCCTACACCATCGACCTTGAAAGCCTGGAGACTCTGTCTGCAATACTGACCCAGAAACCCGACATCTCGAAGAAAGGAACCCTCATCATGCAGCTAAGACCCTCGGTCCTGAAATTCCTGAGAACGAGGAAAGGAGTTCAGGAAACCAATTCGTGCCGAGAGCTCGATATTAAGGAGAAATCATTAAAGAAAGCCCTGCACATTGATTATGACAAAAACACCGGTCTGGTTCTTAATGGAGGCTACAAGAACGAATGGAGTGGTAAGTTCGTCCCTGGCCGGGAACTGGATCACACCCATGATAGACGGTATGCACGATTCGGGAATACCTTCATCCCCCTTCCGCCCCCCTGTGAATCGGAGGGACCGAAAGTGTCAGTTGGATCGGAAAGTTCGTACCCGTCAGATGGGCAACCTCCCGACTCCTGGGAATGTGTGGATGATAAGATCATTCCCCTCCATGGGATCCCCGAGTTCTTCACCCGTGATCTTGTATTAGTGAAAATGGACCATGAGGCTGTCCTCACCCAACAGGCAAAAGCCATTGAGATCCATGATGATGGTTTCCGGCCCTATGTGCATGTTCGATCCGCGGAGCCGGGGTGGCTCGAGTTCGATGTCCGGTTCGGTAATGACACATATCAACTCCCTTCAGCAGATATCCGTGAAACGAAAACCGAAAATGACTATGTCCAGGTCAATGATTCCGCTTGGATGAAGATAGAGGAGGAGGTGATCCGGAGTACGGAAAGCTACCTTTCGGATCTCGAAACAGTGGCCACCGAAGCCGGTTACCGGATAGCGGTCACCCGGTTTGCCACCCTGGAAGAGTTCATTCAGGATATCGGAGGGATACGAGAGGTCACCAGTGCCTATCAGGATTTCCTGGATACAATTACAAGCTTCAAAGCCGATCCCACATTCAGGCTGCCGGAACAGATGGAATCTCATCTCACGGCAAACGGGATCGATCTGCGGCCCTACCAGAGGGAGGGCATCCAATGGCTGATCTGGCTCGTGGATCATCATCTCCATGGATTACTTGCGGATGATATGGGACTGGGAAAAACCATTCAGACTGCGGTTGTCATGGCATATGACCACATGAAAAACGAAGCGATGAAGAAGGAGGAAAGGGAGAACGGGGAGAAGAGAGAGCACGGGATAAGGGGGGAGAATGGCGAGTGGAAAGAAAACTGGGAAAATGGGGAGAGGAGAAAGAACTGGGAGAAGAGAGAACATGGAATAAGGCAGGAGAATGGCGAGTGGAGAGGGAACCGGGAAAATGGCGAGAGGACAGAGAACTGGCAGGAAAGGGAAAAGAAGGAGATAAAAGAGCACAGCCTCATCATTGTTCCGAGATCCGTTGTCCGCCACTGGACCCGTGAGATCCACCGCTGCTTCCCCTCGATCAACACATATGAGTATATTGGCGAGGATCGATCCGTTCAGGATTTCCTGGAATCCAACCCTACAATTGTTATATCCACCTATACAACCATCAGAATAGATATTGAGACCATATCCTCAATTCCCTTCAATTTCCTTATTCTAGACGAGGCCACCCGCATAAAGAATCCCTCTGCAAAACGCACCAGAGCCATCAAGCGGATCAACGCATCCCACAGGATCTGTCTTTCCGGAACCCCAATCGAGAACCGTCCCCTGGAGCTCTGGTCCATCTTCGATTTCATGATCAAGGGACATCTTGGCACACACAGTGAGTTCATACGACAATTCGAGGATCCCATTGAAGAGGGTGACCAGGAAGCGCTCTCTCGGTTGGCCCAACGGATACGGCCGTTCATACTTCGGCGGTTGAAAGATGATGTGGAGCAGGACCTTCCGGACAAGATCGAGATCAATGAATACTGCGGAATGACAGATGAACAAAGATCCCTCTACCTGCAGATCCAGGAGACCCAGGTCCTTCCGATCAGGCGGAAGATCGAAGCAGGAGGAGAGGTGAGCTTTTCCGTGAATATCCTTCTCATCCTCACAAAACTCAAACAGGTATGTGACCATCCCAGCCTGATCAACGGAGAGCTGGAGCCCCTCATGGGAAGGTCCAGAAAGTTCGACAGGATCATCCGGAAGATCGTGGAGATCTCCCGGGGGAAGGAACAGGTAGTGGTGTTCAGTCATTTTCTGGATATGCTGGATCTTTTCGAGCGCGCATTGGAGGAACGGAGTATCAGTTACATGAGAGTGGATGGATCAACCAAAGATCGCCAGAGATATTTCGATGAGTTCAACGAGGGGAACTATAGTGTGGCTCTCCTGAGTATTCAGGCGTGCGGCCATGGAGTGAATCTCACCGGGGCAAATCATGTGATCCATGCTGACCGCTGGTGGAACCCGGCAGTGGAGGATCAGGCTACTGACAGAGTACACAGGATCGGCCAGGAAAAGAGCGTCTTTGTCCATCGGATAACCGCTGTAGGGACAATCGAGGAAAAGATTGCGAATCTGCTGGAAAGGAAACGTGGATTATCTGATTCGGTCATCGGTGAGGCCTCGGCTGGGAAGATGGAGTGGACCAGGGACGAGCTCATCGAGCTCCTGAAACCACTTGAGGTTGCAAAATCTGATGGGGAGAAACAGGAGGGTGTGCAGGAAGGGGTTTGGAAAAGTAGACAGTAGGGTCGGGGCGGGGAGGGGAAGAGGAAGGCAGAAGAACAGGAACGAGGTGGGGGATGAGAGACGGAAAGATGATGTGAAGGGAGGAAGGGAACCTGGCTGTTGGGGATCACCATGGGTGAACGAGATACTGTAAATCCAGTGTGAACCAGATAGCAACAAAATCTGCGGTACCTTTAAATAAAATCCAGACAGGCTGTTGAAGAATGAAACGTGTCACTCTTGGAAACCACAGCATGATCGTTCTGGGTACGGTACAGGGACTGGTCAAAGAGAAACTGAAGGTAAAGAATGCTTTCGAAGATATCAGCCCAGAGGTGGTTGGACTCCCGATCTCAAAGGAAATGCTTGATGGTCTGGAAGCGGTGGTGGATGGGGAGGTGAGAGAGGTGGCCACCAATTCCATGGACGACGAGTTTGCAGATCATCTCAAACGATACGGTGAGGTTCAGCTCCCTCCACCCTCCCTTGTAGAGGCATTTCGCCTGGCGAAGAAGAGTGGGGTAAAAATCGTCACACTGGACATGGATGAGGAAAAATATTCAAAAGCGTATACTGATCATGTTTCCGGGTATCATTTCTGGAAGAGGATCTGGAATTTCAGCAAACTCTCCAAGATGACCTTCGAAGCAGACACACCAGAGGAATTCGTGGTTGCCTGGGACGATTATGCGACGAGGTTGAAGGGGTATGCGAATCTCGAGAAGTTTCGGGAGGAGTACATGGCAAAGAGAGCTCTCAGACTTCTGAGAAAATATGAGCGAGTGCTTGTCCTGGTTGAGTATGAGAGGATGGAAGGGGTTGCCGCTAAGATCAAGAGTGGAGCCCTTGAGCCAGAGGAAGAAGACGAGGAAGATGAAGAAGACGGAGAGGGGAAGGAAGTAGAGGTGGGTGAGGGGAAGGAAGAAGAAAAAGAGGAAGGGGGAAAGGACGAAGAAAGAGAGGAGCAGGTAAAGAAAGAAGACGAGGGAGATGAGGTGAATGAGGAGGAGAGGGAAGCAGAGGAAACCGAGAACGGGGGAGAAAGGAAGGGGAAAATGCGAAATGATGAGGAAAGCTCCGAGGTAGATGAAGGGAAAGGGGAGGAATTGGAAGACATACAAGATAAGGAATGAACTACCTCACGGATGATAGGCACAACGCCTTCCCCCCCCCCACCCCCCCCGCTAATGGTTATTTTTTCGCACAGGTTTCGTACGTTGTGCTTTCGCTGTTGATTTCCCCAAAAATCCCCCATAACGAGACCGCCTCTAACTGATTGAATTATGTGGGAGTATGGGACTCAACTGGGACATCCCGCCCTGAGTTATTATACCCGCCCTTTTGAGAGGGAAACGGGATTTACATGAAATGGAATAAAATCGCAACGGCCATACTGATCTTGACGATCCTGCAAACGACCCTTCCGACTGTGTCTGGAGTGGGCATCCTTCAAGAGGAAGATGAAGACCAGGTGATCCCCCGGGAAAATCGGGAGCTTGCCTATATCACAGTCCATAACTCGACTGAAATGGAACTTGAAATGTATGTTGATATCTACTCAATGCAGCCTGGGGAGAATGTCTCGATATTCCTTCCTCTTCGGACTGCCCCCCAGTCCATAAGCATTTCCGACACCACTGAGAAGGAGTTTGTACATTCCCATGGGATCGAGGATATTAAGAAGCTTGGCAGGGTCCAGACAAGAAATATCGGGCATATTCCTGAAGCGGTTGAGGAGCACTCAGGAGTTTTCTATGGGAGCCTCTTCATCCCTGCTGGATTTATGGTCCTCGATGATATGGATAAACCGTATCAATACAATTACGGAAGGAGTAGAGAAGACCCCCCGGTGGGGATCTCAGCAGAGATCGTCTCGATCTCGCAGGGGGTCTCACGTGAAAACATGATCTCCGGCATGAATCTATCCTCGTCGAATTCAGCACCCTCACCATCTACGTCCGGGAACCCGGTGATGATGGGACCATATTCTGATAGCCATTTCGTTCGTCTCAATTTCACGACCCGAGCTCCCATACCACTGGATGAATTCAGAAATCTCACCGAATTATTTCCGTTGATTATGAACAACCTCACTACGTTCATACAGACCAATCCAACCATCGATGTTCGTTTCTGGTATAATATAGGTGATTTCAGTTATTATATTCGGGATCCCGAATTTAGAAGTATAAACGCCGATTTTAGTGACAGAGCCCGGTTTCTGAACATGACCCTTGGAATTCCAAACCATGAGATCAACACTCTTCGCACCAGCTTCAACAAGCTTGTGGCTGTGGTTTACGGATATGGTACGGCACAAGGATATGCCGTATCCATGAAGCTTCCCCTTGATGCCGGGAATGTCTATTATCCATTGGGAAATGGAAGATTCAATTTCATGGAAGAGGGGACCATCGCATACGACGTGGTCTTCCAGTGTGAGGATTCAATGTCGATCGATTTTACATAAGAAGCGGATCTTGAGGGTTTTGAGAATGGGAACCATTATTATGTTTTTACCAGTTCAGAGCCGAATGACATGGGAGAACTCTATCTGGAGGGGGAGGTGAAAGGGGATGGTGAGTTCTGGAAGCAAAAGGAATACACCCTCAACGGATGGATCCACGAATACCGGTATCCTCTGGCATTGATATTCTATTCATTGGTGCTGTTGACGCTTTCGTTCCTCGCATTCACCGTTCTCAATTATAGCAGATCGTTAAATAAAGACCCAAGATTGATGGTGTACCTCTCCCTAACCGCCCTAGTGGGAATCCCATTAGGAGGCTTTCTCATCATGATAATTGCAGTGGATATAGCCTTTGTGGGAGGGATACTATCAGATAGGAATTCCAATATCCTGCTAGGGCCTGCCGGTGAAGGGATGAAATGCATGACCGATCGGGAACGGGCACTTCGTTCTCTTCTGGTGCTGGGATCGATCTACGGGATCCTTTTCATGCTCTTCGGATTTCTCTGGATCCTGGACGTTATCTTTTCCATAAATGGCACGCTTCATTCCCTTCTTCTGGCCAGTGGGTGGACCATACTTTCAGCCGCTATTGTTTTGCTGTTCCATTGGAAGCTGAAAACGGTCAAGGGCACCGGACCCTCGGATGCGCAAAGGGTCTATCTCAACCATCTCATGCCGGAATTGGATACCAGCGAAGTAAGATATATGATTCAATTCCTCGTCACCATGTTCGTTGGATTTCTTCTGAGTTATTTGATGATCTCATGGATCCTGAGTATGAGGGTCTTTGGATTGAGGTATGATACCTCGACCTTTCTTTCCTTTTCAATCAGTCTCTTCATTGTAATATATGCCCTGATCCGACTTGCTTTGGTTGAAGGGGAAAAAAAGTGGAGAAGAAAAAGGGCATTCTGGAATGCCTATGGAGACCGTCCGGAGGTATGGGATCATATGATGATCGTGAAGTGGTACGGGGTCCGGAGGTATCTCAAACTCATGACTGTGCCGAGTAAATGGAACGTGCATGACACGATCTACTGTGAACGGATAATTCGTAATTGGCCCTCGATGACGGTGAAAATAGTGGATAACATGAACAGAAGCGGGGACTGGCAAAAACTCTATTATTCACTTCGGGCTCCTGAGAGATATTCGGTCTCACACTCCATTCGAGAGGGATATCATGACAGATGAACAGACTAGCGAGAAGAATGAAGATAACTCAGGGGAAGAACCAACGGTCGATGCAGAGATACGGCAGGTTTCGGGAATGACACTGGCCGGAAGGGCGGGTTCCAATCACTGGGTGATCATGGACGGAAAAAAGAAATTCGGGGGGGAAGAGGGGGGATCCAGCCCCATGGAGCTTGTGCTCCTGGCGCTTGGAGGGTGCACGTCAATGGATGTCATTTCCCTGCTCAGGAAGATGAGGATTCCCTACGATGATTTCAGGCTCACCATGAACACGAAGCGATCTGATGAGCACCCTAAGGTCTACACTGACATCGTCCTCCACTATCACTTCTACGGCGAGGACTTCCCTATGCCCAAGCTCGAAAAAATCGTAGGGTTGTCACAGGAAAGATATTGCTCGGTCACGGCAATGCTGATGAAGGCAGTGAATATCACCAATGAGATCCATACTCATGATGTCGACTGAGGTCAACAGGACGGACTGAACGATGGATCACAAATGACAGGGATTCGTTCGGATATTAGCGGAAGTGGGGAACTACAGATAACGCATAAAGAGTCGGATTCACGCGGATTTCTTATCCGGGAGTTGATTGATGACGAGTGGAGGAATAATTCGGTCAAGAAACGTCAAATATATTGACCGAGAAAATATTAAATAATAGCCCACAGGTAAGTGAAGTGCAAGCATTAGCGAGTATTTGCGTGAGGTAACGCAGTTGCCGAACCGCTAAGCTCCCTATTATGTGAAGTATAGTTGCTGATTTATTGATTGGATCATTCAAAAACCAATACCCATTACTTCCTTTTTTTAAAGATATCTGGCTTTTCAACTTGTAATTGAATAATTAATCCACAATTAGTACAAATATCTGCAAATACAGTGCTTCCCATAGAAATTTTCTTCTCTTCAGGAATTATTGCTGCAGAACCATAGAACTTACCTTTCCCAATTTCTGCCCATCCACATTCAGGACATTTATCGATGTCTACCATATTTAAACCTCTTTTAGTATTCATCATGAGATCTTGCATCATAGACCTCGAAATGAGTAAATGTAATTCCAATTGAAGTTAATGAATATCACTGGTTTTTTAATGAGCAATAGTGGCTCCTTCCTTCCTTTACTAAAATCACGAATCCCATTTTTTCCAAACGTCGTAAATGTTTATGGAGTGTAGATTTGGATATTTGTAATGTCGAGCAAAGTTCAGAACGACGTATTCTTCCACGCTGATCAATTATTGTTAAAATATTTTGTTGGATCTCCGATCTGCATGCTTTCTCCATTCCTGGGAAATGGTCTTTGACCCAAAAGCATTTCAGATTTCCTCTGGTCGCAACACGGATATGCCCATCACGCTGAAGGACGGATAGATGATACATTGTATTTCCGGTCCCACTATTAATCTCACTTTTTATCGTTGAATAATTAATGCTTGGATTATCTTTTATATATTGAAAAATACGTCCGCGGATATTTTGTTGATAAAGGTCCTTTTCAATTGTCTTACCACTCAATCGAGTGTATAGTGGGAGAAGAAAATATGAGTAAACTTTAATTCGTAGATTCGGCGAAGAAAATACAATGAAAGATATTATGATTACATTCCCTACCACGAATAATACCGGATAATATGGAATGAGATCATCACTATCATTTTCGTTTTCCTTACTAATCCATGGATCAAAACGCACACTGCTAGTTATGTTATCGCCTTTTCCACTAGGATTACGTTCAGGATGATATGGACCCGAATCATCCCCCCAATAATTATTTCGTGCATCTATTTCTGACCCATTGTTGAATGTAGCATTTATACCAAAATTGACGTTGCCATAAATATTATTATATTGTAGCCTGTAGGGATTTGCAATAATCAAATCCCCTCATTTATCTCCACTGGA